>JAEENM010000116.1 GCA_016283745.1 Bacteroidales bacterium
ATCCGTTGGAGGCCGGCACCTGACGGCACACGCCGCCGATGCACAGCAGGCCTTCGCGCTGTTTGCCGTAGCCTATCTGCAAACGGGTAGTCTTGTGGGTGTAGCCCGCCGAAATGTTGAAATAGTGCTGTCCGCCGCCGTTGTAGTTGTACTGGTCGGAGAGCGACACAAAGAATTTCGACGTAAAGTTGTATTCCACCAGAGCCATGGCCCAGTCGCCGCTACGCTTGTCGTCGGAGGTGTAGGCGATGTTGGTCTTGAGCCACTGCAGCTCGCCGCGGATCACGTTCTTGCTGTTTATCTTGTAGGTGAGGTCGCCAACCAGCACGTTGTTGTAGTGCATATCGCCCGGATGGCCTTCTACCACGGGGTTGAAACTGATATATGCGTACATCAGGTTGAGTTTCATCTTCGACGAGAGTTTTTTGCTTATCTCCACGTTGAAATCCTCGTAATAAAGCTCGTCGCCCACAGCGAAGAAGTCGGACTTGTATCCGTCGGTGCCCATCTTGCCGATTGGCACGGTGTCGCTGATCTGCTGTTTGTCGATGGACTGCAGACGTGCGTAGTTCACTTTCACGTCGGTGCCGTATTTGCCGCCGAGCCAGGTGCCTTTCTTAATGTTGTAGGCGATGTCGGCCTGCAGGCCCATCTCGCCGTTCACCTGCGTGGCGTAGGGATAGATGTTCATCAGCGCGTAGGTGTGCTGACGTGTCATTGCCGGCAAATAGTTGATATACAGCATCTCGCCCGTTTCGGAGCGTTTCGATTTGAATCCCATATTGTCCACACGTTTGGCCTGCAGGTTGATACCCAGTCCGCGCTGTGCGTACGACGCCGACACCAGCAGGGCGTTGCCGCCTTTGTAGATGTAGCCGTTGGTGGCGTTGGGGTCCTGACCTTTGAAAGCGTACTCAGTTTGCAGGTTCCAGCGTCCGTGGCTGAGGTCGAAACGGAACGAGGCGGCTCCCACGTTGAGCGGCAGGTTGAGCTTGTACTCGCTGTTGGCCACGTCGAGGATGGTTTCGTCGGCTTCGTATTTGCTCACAAAGCCAGCGCCGAGGGTTATGCGCGTTTTAGTTTCTTCCCATTTGGAAATCAGACTATTGAGGGCAATCTCACCGTCCAAGCCGCGCACGATGCCGGGGCCGTAATCCCAGTAGTAACGCTGTTTTCCCACCATCCCCTTGAGGGTGATGCCCTTGTAGGGACGGAATTTCACGTTAACGCCCATCATGGCGTTGTCGAGGCCGAGGTTGCGGTCCTCGTAGCTGCGGAATATAAGTCCGCTGCCGTACTGTTCGTAGAAATTGCCGACGGTGAACTCGTATTTCTCGTTCTGGAACGACAGGAATTTGTTGGCGAAGCCGTAGCCTTTGTACTGTTCGTCGAAGCCGAGCATGGGGTTGAGGTACGACTCGAAACGCAGTCCTGCCGTGAAATTGCCGTTGGTGTAAAGGATGTTGCCGAAAACGTTGGAGAGGAATTTCTCCGGCACGTCGGCGGCACCTATGGCTGTGTCCTCGCGCGACACCTGTGCGTCGATCTGCACGTTGCCAGTGACGTGTCCGCCGAGGATGTTCTGGGCTTTCAGCGGGAGAGCGGCACACAGCGCCACCGCAATCCCGACAAGTGTTATCTTTCTCATCTTCAAAATATTATTCAGAAATATCCTCGCCTTTGTTCAAACGGCGAATAAGCTCTATCACCTCTTCCTCGCTACCTTCCACAAAGGCTGTGTGTTGCCACACTATGTTGCCTTTGCCGTCGATGATGAAGGTATGCGGCACGTTCACCACGTTCATGGCGCGTTTGAGGTCCTGATTCTGGTCGATATACACCTCGTAGTCCCACGAGCTGCTTTCAGCAAGGGTCTTCACGCGTGCCGAGGTGCGTGCGTCGTCGATGGAGACGGCCACGAGCTTGACGCCAGTCTCTTCCTGCCAGTCGGCATACACCTCTTTGATGGTGTTGAGCTCGCGCAGACAGGGCTTGCACCAAGTGGCCCAGAAACTGATAATCATGGGCTTGCCGTCGTTCTGGATTACGGAAGTCTGCACGTTCTGTCCGTCGACGTTCTTGATGGTGATGTTGGCGGGCAAGGTGCTGAAAGTCTTTTCCTGTGCCAATACGGCCACCGAGAAAATCAGCATTGCAGCGATAAAGGAAAGTGACTTTTTCATTACTGTAAGTTTTTGTATATTAATAATTTCTGTTTACTATAAATTCCGACAGCCGTTGCAACGAATGTCTGCAGGCGTTGTCGGGCAGAGTTTCGAGATGTTTCTGTGCCTCTTTGGCGTATTCTTCGATTTTCCGCAACGAATACTCTATGCCGCCGCTTTTAAGAACTTCGGCTACGATGGAATCCACGTCGTCGTCGGAGAGGATGTCGTTGGAGAGACGGTTTCTCACCGCCTCGGCGTTGGCGGAGTTGCGCAGCAGATAGAGCAGCGGCAGGGTGGTTTTGTGCTCACGAAGGTCGTTGCCCAAAGGCTTGCCGGTCTCCGTGCCGATAAAGTCGAGCACGTCGTCCTTTATCTGGAACGCCATGCCGATGGAGAGTCCGAACTGTGCGAGTGCCGACTGCGACTGGCTGTCGGCGCCGGCGCAATAGGCTCCGATTCGGCAGCAGTGCGACATAAAAACTGCGGTTTTTTTCTCAATTACGGTGAAATAATCCTTTTCGTCGGCGATACGCTTGTTGGTGACGTACTGCTGTATAAGCTCGCCTTCGCCCATGTTCTGCGCCAGCTTCGCTATGTCGTCCACCACGGCGATGTCGCCCGTTTCGGAACAGAGACGCAACACCTGCGAAAAGAGATAGTCGCCGGTGAGTACGGCCAACTTATTGCCTTCCAAAGCGTTGAGAGTCCGCTGCCCGTGACGCACGTTGGATTCATCCACAATATCGTCGTGGACTAGGGAGGTGATATGCAGGATTTCCATTGCGGCGGCGAGTTTCACGGCCTTTTCGGAGGGGTTGCTGAAAAGTCCAGCCGAGAGCAGCAGAAGCAGGGGCCGCACGCGTTTGCCGTTGTCTGCGCCCAACTTCGACAGACAGGAATCGACGTATGCCACGGTGCTGCCGGTATATGAAGCATAGACCTTTTCGAAAGCGTCGAAAGAGTGCTTTATGGGTTCCCTTATGTCCTGCAAGTTAGGCATATTCCTTGTCTGTAAAAGAGTTTGTCGTCGTTTTTGCGTTGCTTTTGAATTTGCAAAGATACGATTTTAATTTCAATTTTTTGTGGCAAAAATCCAACTTTATTGAATTAGTAAACAAAACGACGGCTTTTCTTATGTCGTGTCGGCGTTTCCCGTCGAAAAAAGACAAAAAAAATCCGCCCTTGCGGACGGATTTTTCGTCTATAGTTTTTTTTAGAATGTTATCGTTTGACAACTTTTTTCAGCACCACTGTGCCTTGTGTGCTGATACGCAGCGTGTAAGTACCTTCGGCGAGGTCCGAAAGGTCCATGTTTATCACATTTTCAGCCACAGCCACCAGACGGCCCCAAGTGTCGAGAACTTCCACCTTTTCGGCAAACTGCGAGAGAGTTATGAATCCCGTTGTGGGATTGGGATAAATGTCGATGGTGACACTCTTGTCGGGAGTTGGGACAGCCTGACTGCCGGCTGTGAAATGGGCTGTCAGCGTCACATCGCCCGAAACGGTGAAATGACGCGGGTTGTCGGTGCTGTTGTCGCTCCAGTGACTGAAACGGTAGCCCTCGGCGGGAACAGCGGCGATACCTATGCGCAAGCCCTGCGGATAAGTGCCGCTACCCACGGTAACGCCCTGCGCATTGTTGGCGGAGGAGATGTTGAAATTATGCTGCGGCAGGTTGATATAGGCTGTGTCGTGGATGGTGTCGTGAACAGCCACGTTGATATATGTGGTGTCGTGGACAGACACATTAACGTATGAGGTGTCGTGAATGGTGTCGTGGACAATCATGCCCCCTGCAGCATGTGTAGCGAATGTGGCTACGAGCTGAGTGTTGGCACTGATGGCAAAACGACGCGGGTTGGATGTGTTGTTGTCGTGCCAACGGACGAAATAGCGAGTGGAGTCGGCGGGTATGGCTATTGCCGAGACAGTGTCGCCAGCGTAGTATCTGCCACTACCGATTGTTGTTCCCAACTGCGGGGTGGCCGTAGTAACGGAGAGTGTGTAAGATGTGCGAGCATTGTAAACAGCTACAAAGTCGGGATAGTAGGTGTTGGGCTGTATCACGAAAGTGCGTGTGGGAGTGGCCACGCTGTCGCTCCAGCGGACGAACGAATAGCCTGGCAATGCGAAAGCCTGCAAAGTTACGGTGTCACCGACATTGTAAGCCCCGCCACCAAGCACATAGCCGTGGTTTGCGGTATCGGGACGGGCGGTGATGACCACAGGAATATTAACAGAAACGTTTATACCAAACACATAATAGGTATTAAACTGATAAACATAATTGCGGTCGACAGCCCAATCTGCCATATATGCCTTGTGTATTTTATTGTTTCTACATTCAAGGTATCTTCCATTAGCCGAGTCGAGCAAAGGATAATTTGCATAGAGTATTGAGTCGCCGATGGGATCAGCATAGAAACGCACAAGAGACTGCCCTTCGCTGGTAAGTGTCACCCAGAAAGGATTGCCATTTACCACGTATGGTGTAGTCAATGGAACAATCTGGTCGCCTTGAGTAGGCTGATAATAGGTTTGACTGTAGACCATAGTGCCCATCACATTCGGCACAGTATCCCAATATCCTTGATCCAACAGACTGGTAATTGTGGGATTTTCGTAAATCTTCAAAGTAAAAATACTGTCGGAATAACTTGGATACTGCGAATGGTAATATGTAGAAAAGAAAAAGCTCTTGACAGTGTCGCCGGGATTGAAATGTCCGTACATCTCCGGACGGAACACCATTGTATTGTTCGTATCGAAAATTTTAATATAGTTTCTGTCGTTATTGCCGTACTGTCCCGACAGACAGTTAGTGCCATATCCCTGCAAAACGGGGACTATAACAGTATCATTATGATGTACCACTGTTATTTCTCCCCTGCGGTTGTATCCAGACAAGTTGGGTTGTACTGTAACGGTGATGTTTGCCACCGTTCCGGAACCAGCTCCGGTATTTGCCGAAAGGCTTATCCACTGATGAATAGTTGAGGCATGCCAACTATTGGTGTCGGAAACAGCAGGACGGATAGTGAGGGTTTGGGTACCACCGATAGGAGATGCAGTCATGGCTTCGGGACGCACCACAAGACTATTGTTGTTTGGCTCAATGCCTATAACAACAGCTTGTCCGTCGTTAAAAGTGTTGGATTGGTTGGAACCTATTCCACCACCTGCCGGGGCAAGGTTGTTGGAGGCAAAGAAACCGTCGTAGCTTCCGCTCCATCCCCAGTTAAAGTGGAACTTGCCATCATTATCATAGCCATCGCATACAAAAGCGTGTCCGCCACCTGTACCGCTACCTCTGTATAGGATAGGACGGTTGGCGTCTATTTCGCTACGTATGATAGCATTCCATTGGGCATCACTATAATAGCTGCGGTATGCACTTTCGAGAGTGGTCTTATATCCAAAATAAGTCTTCAGTGCGTATTCGGAAGTAGAGTAATAGTCGCCATTGGTATAAGCTGCACTTCCACCACGGCTTGACACTCCGTACATCATATTCACTGATATACCGCAATGGTACGACAATGTAGCCACAGCGTTAATCTGTGCGGATGTGCTTGATGCATTAAGTGAGTTAGGCATATTTGCCCAATCGTAGGTGGCAGTACTGAAATTCGCGCTGAGAGTTCCATAATTGCCATAAGTGTTGCTGCAAGAATAGCTATTAGAACCTATTCCGTGGACTGGGTAGTTCCAGTATTTCATTATCTGAGCCATTGCCGTTGCCACACATCCCACCACTGTACGTTCGTTGTAGGTGTAGTCGAAAGGACAAAGGT
Source organism: Bacteroidales bacterium (assembly GCA_016283745.1). Lineage (GTDB taxonomy): Bacteria > Bacteroidota > Bacteroidia > Bacteroidales > P3 > UBA1219. The sequence continues at coordinate 5,966 of JAEENM010000116.1, forward strand.
TGTTGTAAATAGGTGCCTGATCCCAAGTGGTGGTCAAAAGCGGCCCCACAACAGCATTGTTATTTGACTGAGTGCTGGCTGGCACGTCCAAAATACCATCTTCAGAAAAAGGCGTGGGTGCTTGTGCTTGATTGGCAACGAGTTGGTTCCATTGAGAACGCACCTCTTCGGTAGCCTGAATGTTGTTCGAAACACAGTAGCCTATCTCTCCGTCGTAACCGCGGAACCAATCCATGGTGCTTTCGGGAATCTTAATGTCCGCAGGGCTGGTTGTGGAATAGGCCAGCACAGGCTGAACGCAGTCGTCGGCGGAAATCACCACAAAACCCGCTCTGTCGGTACGTTCCACTATGTAAAGATTTGAAAGGCCGTTGGCTCTTGCCACTGATGACACACGTAACGCCCCTGTGGTTTTCACCGATGGATCGTGTTTTTGCAGGAAATTCTTTGCCACTACCTTGGCCGTGTTGGTATCCACAGGTGAAGCACTGGCACATAAACCCGACGCAGCCATAACAATCACGGTTGCGACAACAATTTTCAAAGTTATCCTTTTCATTATCAATGATTTTAAATAAATTTTCTTTATTATTTAAGACTGCAAATATAACATTTTTTTACAAATTTCGGCCTTTTCTTTTTCTCTTTTAACAAAAAAAAAGAACGCCGTTAACCACGACGTCCTTTCGACAATGTTTAATTTAAAACTTTAGAAAACTATTACTTTGTTGGCTGTGTTTCTGTTTTTTACCACATACACGCCCTTGTTGGGCATCACCACGGCGCTGTTGCCATGACAAGTTGCCACATTGCGTCCGGAGAGGTCGTAGATGCGGAACTCCTCGTCGTTTTCGGCATTTATGCGTATTGTGTTGTTGCCTGTGGCGAATATCTCATAGTTAGCCTCAGCTTCGGTGATGGCCGAAGAACCTTCGTCGCCAGCGTTGATTGCCATGCCAGGAGTGGCTTGGTAGTAAATCTTAACCCAGTTAAGTGCAGTCGAAGATACATTAACCATTGCCCAGCCGTAGTGCACTCCGTCGTCCAAGCGGATACGGAAGCCGAGAAAATACTGGCTTGGGTAGGTTGAGTTAACCATGCAGTCGCCCTGACCTTCCCAGTTGCTGCTGGGTCCGATTGCAGTACCTTGAGAGAGAGCTGCAGCATAGTCCCAACCCATCGATGAGTTGCATACGTTGTTGCCACCGTCGGTCCAATTATAGATAATGTAATCGTTGGTAATCGAATATGTACTAAGTTTGAATTCCAGATGTCCGTCGTCGTTGAAATCCAGACCATAAACTGTAGAAGGATTGCCGTCAGAATCCTCGAATACTCCGTTGCCGATGACACCTTGTCTGATTTGCGCAAGCGAAGTGCCTGCAAACAGCATCAATGCTGTGGCGAAAGCCATTGTAAGTGTACTTTTTCTCATTTTTTTGTTCGTTTTTTTGAATTTGAATTAGATAACACAATAGACACCGCCGACATCTTTTCGCTACAACCTTTGAAAAATGTTTTTCTGAAAACAAAAAAAAGAAGCCCGAAAGCTTCTTCTCTTGGTGACCCCGGAGGGACTCAAACCCCCGACCTGCAGAACCGGAATCTGCCGTTCTATTCAACTAAACTACGGGGCCGGTTGCGTTATCGTTAACGGGATAACGCACGATTTATTGTTTTAGTATCTGTAGTGCTCGGCTTTGTACGGACCGTCCACCGGAACGCCGATGTAATCGGCCTGTTTCTGAGTGAGTTTGGTCAGTTTCACGCCAATCTGTTCGAGGTGCAGACGTGCCACCTCCTCGTCGAGAGTCTTGGGCAGACGGTAAACTCCCACCTCGTAAGGCTTGGTCCACAGCTCTATCTGAGCCAGAGTCTGGTTGGTGAACGAGTTGCTCATCACAAACGAGGGGTGTCCCGTGGCGCAACCGAGGTTCACCAGACGGCCTTCGGCAAGCAGGTAAATGCAGTGTCCGTCGGGATACACGTATTTGTCCACCTGCGGTTTGATGTTGATTTTTTTGATGCCGGGCCAAGCCTCGATGCGTGCCACCTGTATCTCGTTGTCGAAATGGCCTATGTTGCACACAATGGCCTCGTCTTTCATCTGTGCCACGTCCTCGGCGGTGATAACGTCGCAGTTGCCGGTGGTGGTAACGTATATGTTGCCTTCCTTGAGGGCTTCCTGCAAGGTGGTAACCTCGAAACCTTCCATGGCGGCCTGCAGCGCGCAGATGGGGTCTATCTCGGTAACGATGACGCGGGCGCCGTAGCTGCGCATCGACTGGGCACAGCCTTTGCCCACCTCTCCGTAGCCACACACCACACACACCTTGCCGGCAATCATCACGTCGGTGGCGCGTTTTATGCCGTCGGCCAGCGACTCGCGACAGCCGTACAGGTTGTCGAATTTCGATTTTGTTACGGAGTCGTTCACGTTGATGGCGGGTATCAGCAGCTCGCCGCGTTCCATCATCTGGTAAAGACGGTGTACGCCGGTGGTCGTCTCCTCCGAAACGCCACGCAGTTCCTTAAGTATGTCGTGCCATTTGGTGGAATTTTCTTTATAGACGTTGCGCAGAAGGTTCAAAATCACGCCTTCTTCGGGATTTTCGGGAGTCTTGTCGAGCAGTTTGGGGTCGTTTTCCACGGCAATGCCTTTGTGCAGAAGCAGTGTGGCGTCGCCGCCGTCGTCAACAATCAGCTGTGGGCCTTTGCCTCCGGGGAAGGAGAAAGCCTGCAGAGTGCACCACCAGTATTCTTCGATGCTCTCGCCTTTCCAAGCGAACACGGGCACTCCCGTGGCGGCAATGGCGGCGGCGGCGTGGTCCTGAGTGGAGAAGATGTTGCAGCTGGCCCAACGTATGTCGGCACCAAGTTCGCGCAGTGTCTCGATAAGCACTGCGGTTTGTATTGTCATGTGCAGCGAGCCGGTGATACGGGCTCCCTTGAGAGGTTTCTGTGCACCGTATTTCTTACGGCAGGCCATCAGGCCGGGCATCTCCTTTTCGGCGGTGTCCAATTCCTTGCGTCCCCAATCCTTGAGGTTGATATCGGCAATCTTGTATTCGTTGTTCATCGTATGGAGTTGTTTTTATATTTATTACTGATTTGCAAACAGATGGACAGAAAACAACGCTGTTCTTCCACTGCAAATCGACCTGCAAAAATACTATTTATTTTTTGATTTTTCAGAAAAAAAAAGAACCGCTTTTCCGTCAAAAACGCCGTAATTGTCAAAAAATCAACAAAAAAACAAAAAAAAAGTGTACCTTTGCAAAACAGAACTTTTTAGGACAGTCTCCACAACTAACTAAAACACACAGCATTATGAACAACATCGTAGCTTTGGTCGGTCGTCCCAACGTAGGGAAATCGACACTTTTCAACCGTCTTACCGAATCGCGCTCGGCTATTGTCGACGAGACCAGCGGCGTTACCCGCGACCGCCAGTACGGCAAATCGGAATGGAACGGTATCGGTTTTTCGGTGATAGACACCGGTGGATACGTGGTGGGCAGCGACGACTCGTTCGAGACGGAAATCCGCAAGCAGGTGCAGCTGGCCATCGAGGAGGCGGACGCCATACTTTTCCTGCTCGACGTGAAGGACGGTCTTACGCCCATGGACGAGGATGTGGCCAATATGCTGCGCAAATCGAAGAAAAAAGTTCTACCCGTGGTGAACAAAGTGGACAACCCAATGAGGATGAACGAGATAGCGGAGTTCTACGCTCTCGGCTTGGGCGAGATCTACCCCATCTCGGGAATGAACGGCTCCGGCACTGGCGAGCTGCTCGACGAGCTTGTTAAGGACATGAAACCCAGCGAGGACGAGACCTCCGACCTGCCCAGAATAGCAGTTGTAGGCCGTCCCAACGTAGGCAAATCGTCGCTTATCAACGCCCTTACCGGCGAGGACCGCAACATCGTAACTCCCATAGCAGGCACCACGCGCGACTCCATCTTTACGCGCTACAACAGTTTCGGCTTCGATTTCTATTTCGTCGATACCGCAGGACTGCGCAAAAAACAGAAAGTCACCGAGGACATCGAGTTCTACTCCGTGCTGCGCTCGGTGCGCGCCATCGAAAACAGCGACGTGTGCATACTGATGCTCGACGCTTCGCAGGGCATCGAACAGCAGGACCTCAACATTTTCGGACTTATCCAGCGCAACAACAAAGGCGTGGTGATTGTGGTGAACAAATGGGACCTGATAGAGAAAGACACCCACACCCACAAGAGATACGAAGACCTTATCCGCGAACGCATTGCGCCTTTCTCCGACGTGCCTATCGTCTTCACCTCGGTTATCAACAAACAACGTATCTACAAGGTTTTGGAGACCGCCCGCAAGGTTTACGATTCGCGGTCGCGACGCATAAGCACCTCCGAACTAAACGAGACGCTGCTGCCCATAGTGAAAGAGCAGAACCCGCCTCCCGCCTGGAAAGGCAAATACATAAAAATCAAATACATAACCCAACTGCCGACAGCCTACCCGCAGTTCGTATTCTTCTGCAACCTGCCGCAGTACATCCGCGACCCCTACCGCCGTTTTGTAGAAAACCGCATGCGCGAAATCTGGGATTTCGAAGGGGTGCCCATCAAAATTTTCTTCAGAGCGAAATAGTTTCTTAGGATTCAGTTGTCAGGGGGCAGTTGGCAATTCGGTGGCTTCGACAGGCTCTGCCACCGGAGATTTCCGGATAAACAACTAAACAACTAAACAGTTAAACAAAAAACATCAGAGTTCTCTAATCACTAATCACCATTCACTAATTACTAATTGTCACTCAGTTTTCGTATCCGAACCGACGCAGGGCGTTCTCGCTGTTGCGCCAGTCTTTCAGCACTTTGACGTGTAGTTGCAAAAAACATTTCTTGCCGGTGAACTCCTCGATGTCCTTGCGGGCCTCGGTGCCCACCTTTTTCAGCGACTTGCCTTCGTGACCTATGATTATGGCTTTCTGCGATTCCCTCTCGGTGTAAATCATCACCGAAATTTTGTCGATCCCGTCCTCCTCCTTGTACGACTCCACGGCCACCTCGGTGGAATAAGGGATTTCCTTCTGGTAATACATCAGTATTTTCTCACGCACTATCTCCGACACGAAGAAACGCATCGACTTGTCGGTGAGCTCGTCCTTGGGGAAATAGGGCGGGTTTTCGGGCAGAAGCGCCAGAATCTGGTCGAAAATCTTGTCCACATTGAATTTCTCCGTGGCCGAAGCCGGAATGATGATGGCCCGTGGTATCTGGTTCTGCCAATATTCCATCTTTTTTAGGATGGTTTCTTGGTCGGAAGTGTCTATTTTATTGATTACCAAAATTATCGGCACTTCGGAATTGATTATCTTGCGCAGTATGTCCTGATTTTTGAGGCTCTCCCCCACTTCGGTCACCAAAAGGAACATATCGGCGTCCTGAAGGGCTGAATCCACAAAGCCCATCATACTCTCGTGCAGCTTGTAGTGCGGATTTACGATGCCCGGGGTGTCGGAATAGACAATCTGGAAATCGTCGCCGTTCACGATGCCCATTATGCGGTGGCGTGTGGTCTGCGCCTTGGAGGTGATGATGGAGAGCTGTTCGCCCACAAGAGCGTTCATCAGGGTGGACTTGCCCACGTTGGGATTGCCCACGATATTCACAAAACCCGCTTTATGCTTTTTCTCCATCGCCTACAACATTTTCAGGAATCCCACTTCCTTCGGCGAAAGCTCGCGCCATTGGCCGCGGGGCAGTTTTTTCTTGGTGAGTTCGGCAAAGATAACGCGGTCGAGTTTATAAACCTCGTAGCCGAGCGACTCGAAAACACGGCGCACAATACGGTTGCGTCCCGAGTGCAGCTCCACGCCCACGGAGTTGCGGTCGTCGGAGTTGTATTCCACAGCGTCGAAAGCTATGTCGCCGTCCTCGAGGGATAGGCCTTCCAGAATCTTGCGGCGGTCGGCGGGAGCCAACGGCTTGTCGAGCTCCACGTGATACACCTTGCGGGCTCCAGTGGAGGGATGGGTAAGTTTCTTGGCCAGTTCGCCGTCGTTGGTAAACAACAGCAGGCCGGTGGTGTTGCGGTCGAGGCGACCTACGGGGTAAATGCGTTCGGGACAGGCGTCGGCAACGAGTGCCATCACCGTCTTGCGCTCCTGCGGGTCGTCCATGGTGGTGATATAGCCCTTGGGCTTGTTGAGCAGTATGTAGCGTTTGCGTTCTGATGTCAGTTTCTCGCCGCCGTAGTGCACCACGTCGCCGGGTTTCACCTTGTATCCGAGCTGGTCCACCACCTCGCCGTTGACGGTGACGGCGCCGCTGGCAATAAGCACGTCGGCCTCGCGGCGCGAACAGATGCCTGCGTTGGCGATGTATTTGTTCAGACGTATGGAGCCGTCGTCCGCTTTCTTGGCGGGACGGCTGTCGGATTTCGGGCGGCGCTGCGGACGGCTGTCGCGGTCGAACGACCTGTCGCGACGGTTGCGAGGGGTGAAGGTGTATTCCTCGTCATCGTCGTCGTCGAAATCGCTGTCGTCGAAATCGTTGTAGGAATGGTTGCGACGGTAGTCGCGGTATTCTCTTTCGTGGCGGTCGCCGTTGCGGCGGCTGTCGCGGTCGCCACGCTCGTTGCGGCGACTTTTGAAAGGACGGTCGCTGCGGTCGTTGCGCTCTTGGCGGCGTTCGCGGTGCGACTCGAAGTTCTTGCTCTGGTCGGGTTCGAGGTCGAACCAGTTTTCGTCGTGTATGGCCCTGCGGCGACGGCTCTCCTCGCGGTCGTAGTCGTCATCCTGACGGCTGCGGCTGCTGTCGCGCGAAGGACGACCTCCACGACGGTCTCTGTTTTCGTAACTGTTTCTTTCGGGACGGCGGTTGTTGCGGTTGCCTCCCCTGTTGTCGTCTTCACGACGATTGAATTTGCGTTTTTCCATTATATCAATTGTATTATTGTCCGAATTTCATTGTGTACGGCGAAAGGTTTTCTTTCATCTGCACGTCGAGCACTATGTCTATCTCCTTGGCCATCATCAGGAAGATGTCGAGGTCGTGTTCGGCCAGCCATCGTGTGGCCACCTCCTCCTTTTTGCAGGCAAGAGCGAAATAGAGGTTCACCTCGGCGGTGTTCTTGCGTATCCACTCGCGGGCTTCGGCCTCGCCGTCGATGGCGTTGCTAAGTATGGCCAGCCACTCGTATTTGTTCTTGAACAGCCACATCATGGCGTCGATGTCGCCGCGCACGGCGTTGGAAAAAGCGGCCAGCTCGGGATAGCCGTTTTTGACAAGGAATTTGAAGAAATCCTTGCGTCCTTTCAGCGACTGGTACAGCGCCAGAAGTATCTTTATGTCGTACTTTTCAAGTCCCACTTTAAAAGGTGCTTTTATCCAACATTGTGTTTTTCAATAAAATAGCATCGGAACAATCCGACACTGCAGTTTGCAAAAATACACTAATTTATTGAATTTCACAAAGTTTTTTTTCTTGATGGCAAAAAAAAAACACACGTTGAAAAAACGTGTGCCTCTCTTTTGTGACTCCGGAGGGATTCAAACCCCCAACCTGCTGATCCGTAGTCAGCTGCTCTATTCAGTTAAGCTACGGAGCCGTTTCAAAAATCGTTTGCAAAGGTACAACCTTTTTTTCAATTGACAAAAAAGATTTTCATTTTTTTTGACCACACCTTTCTATTTTTCTGACAATCAAAAAATTAAAAACCACATTTTTTTGAGACCGCAAGACGTTTTTCGTATCGTTTTTCCAAAAATCGGAAGCGGAAAAAGGCAATTTTGATGTCGAAAAACGCAAAAAAAAAGCGGGATATTCAAAAGTTATTGCCAACTTGTAAAATAAGAAATAAAATCGTAACTTTGCAGTGCCGTTTTGTTCGCTATTTGTCCAAAGGTCTTTGCAAATAATCGGATAATAATGACTATAAAATCAGAAATAATGTAAAATTAGAAATCACCTATACAATATGAGAAAAATAATTATCGCAATTTTCGCTTTCACGATACAAACATCTTGTCTTTTTGCACAAGAAAAAAAAGACACAGATACTAATAGTATATGTGTGGCTTGTGAAATAGTCCATATTGATTCCGTTGGTAATTACTATGTTTTATATGCTAAAAAAGCTGATAATAAATATAAAATATTAGTGGAGAAAAAAAATAACAATTGTAGAAATGTTGTAATTGGTCAATTTTATAATATTGTTTTGTCCCCACCATTTCTCAAAACGATCTGTTGTTTTTGTAATAACACCACTACTCTTGAAAGTGGCGAAGTGATAATAGAAAAAGGATGGGGGAGACTATATTTTGGATTCAACATAGAAGGACTATGTTATAAAGATATGACACTTGCCGCTGTTAATGATTCTTTGCAAAAAGAAATAGAAAAATTGCAAAACACCTCTAATGGCAATCAAACTCCAAAGGGGAAAAAAAGAAAAAAAACGGACAAACACGGTTGGTCAAAATTGTCAAAAGAAGAAATGATAAAGAGAGATACCATGACTTATTATTATGAAACAAATCCATTGATTGAAGAATAATTTTGATTAATTGTAAAAGTTCATAACACCTCCCCTACTACAAAACCTGTCGCAAGTCTATCAAAAAGGCCTTGATTTCGGCGAGGGTGTCGAGGGCTTTAAGTTTTTCGTCCTCGATTTCGGAGGTTTTCAGCAGTTCCTTGGAACCGGCAAGGGTGAAGCCGCACTCTTTGGTGAAGTGGTATATCTTGCGGATATTGTCGATGTCGGACTGGGTGAACTGGCGGTTGCCTTTTTTATGGTTGCGTTTTCAAATAATCCCGAATATAATATGTGTGATTTTTGTATTTAATACATTTTAAACGCGATATGGATTCAAAAGGGATACAACTGGTTCTACGGATTGAATCGACAAAAGAATCTCCCGAAATACGTTCATATTTTATAGGAATAAGAGATGTGTCATAATATACTATATACGTAACACAGCCCCAACCCATACCATAAGTTTTGTAAAATTCATAAGCTGTTGAAAATTCATTGTTATTCACTATTATACTTTTTTCCCCTTGGAAACAATTTGTTTCAGCAGCCACTACGTCCATTATTTCATTCCCGGTGCTCCATGTTATGCATGAATCTTTAAGTTTGGTTGATAGGTACAAAACTCCGTTACCCTCATTATTTCTTAATCTAAAAAGGTCGTCCCTCATTATCTTGTAATATTCTTTAGAATAAAACTCCATTATTCCGGAAGTAACAAAAAAGTTATATGTAAATTGTTTCCTAAAACCATTACTATCTACTATTCTAACTATTTGATATGTTAATGGAATTGAATCCATATCGGTGTACATTTCATAATAATAATCATTTATTTGTATATCCTCTTTGCATGCAATACAAAATAACAGAATTGTACAAATAAAACAAGTCATCAGGCATTTATGATTAATATTCTTATCCATATTGTTATCTTTTGTTACGTAATATTAATAGGAGCAAACGGTTGATAGTTAACATATTTTAGATTATTAGATATATTTTTATAATTCAGGCAATGAAACATAGCATGTTTTCTTTTTTACACATGGTGGTTCTGGGCCTCTGTTGTAAATATATTCACGGATAGCTCTTATCGTTTTTTTTCTCAACGGTATTTTGCTGTATATGATTCTTCTGTCGTAATAGCAGTGTCCACTTTCGATTGTTATTTGGGAAATAACATGTGTTTTACTTGTATCTTTAACAATATAAAACTCTCTAAATGGGCACTTTATTGCATCTGTTCTAATTCCGAACTCCGATGAATATTCTATTTTAGCGGAGTCCGTCATATAGAATTCCACATAAACCTTTCTATCGGGATAGGATACCACATAGGCACTGTATCTTGGTTGTTCTGAAACGGTATCATTTAATACAATAAGTATTGAGTCTGGCTGCCCTTTGAGAAAAGATGATTTTTCTTGATATGTTAATATATAAGTATCAGGTTTGATTTCATTTGTTATGTGATATTTAAAAGGATAACTTCCCTGTCCATAAACAGTATTGCTAAATAATACTACCAAACCTATAATAACAAACCATTTATTCATACCTGTAAAAGTTAGTTCATAACGCACTACCCCTACTACAAAGCCTGTCGCAAGTCTATCAGAAAGGCCTTGATTTCGGCCAGAGTGTCGATGGCTTTCAGTTTCTCGTCCTCGATTTCGGCAGTTTTAAGCTGTTCCTTGGCGCCGGCGAGGGTGAAGCCGCACTCTTTTGTGAGGTGGTAAATCTTGCGTATGTTGTCGATGTCGGACTGGGTGAACTGCCGGTTGCCTTTTTTGTTCTTCACCGGCCTGATGCAGTCGAACTCCTTCTCCCAATAACGTATCAGCGAGGTGTTTACGTCGAACATCCTGGCGACTTCTGAAATGGAGTAATACAGTTTTTCCATAATTATTTTAATTTCGGGTTGTTTTTATGGCGGTTTTCGTCGCGATTGGTTTTCTTTTGTATGTTCTGTCGCACGGCTTCGGTAAGGTCCACGCCTGTCTGGTTGGCTATGCAGGTCAGCACCCAAAGCAGGTCGGCCAGTTCGTCGGCGAGGTCGAGTTTTTCGTTCTCCTTGGCGGACTGTTCACCGTAGGTGCGTGCCATTATGCGGGCCACCTCGCCCACCTCCTCGGCAAGCAGAGCGGTGTTGGTCATCTCGTCGAAATAACGCACTCCATATTTCTTAACCCACTCATCGACAATTTTTTGCAACTCTTCCAAAGTCATATCGGCATTGTGTTTAATTGTGGTAGTATCCTTGGTTGTCCTGATAGCTGTTGCGTTTGTTGTATTTCAGGTCCTGCAACATGCCGGCTTTCACGTTGATGGTGAAGTTCCAGCTTTTATAGTATCCGAAAGGAACCCAGTTGAAATGCATCTCCCAGCAGTGCAGGTCGCGGTGTATGTCCACCGAGGTGTACGACATGGCCTTGCTCTGGAAGTCGTAGCCTGTGGTGAAGCTTATTTTCCAGTTTTTGGTGAGGCTAACGTCGCCGCGCAGCGAGAGTGTCTGCACCACCTGCGACTCGTAGCCGAGTTTGGCGGCATAATAGGTATTGATATAGCTTAGGGTGTAGGCCAGCGAGAGGTTCCACGGCACGGAGTTGTCCATAATCGGACCCATCCCCTGCGGGGTGTTGAAGGGGTTTTGCACGTTGGTGGCCACGGGTGCCGCCGGCGCCCCGCCCGACTTGCCGCCGCCTTTCTTGAAGGTGTTTTGGTTCAGCGACCAGTTGAGCTGCATATTCCACTGTGAATTCTGTTTCTGGAACAGCTTTTTCTCCTTGTCCCAAAGGAATGTGTTGGTAACAACGTTGTTCTCGTTGATATAATAAGGAATGAACGACGCGCTGTAGTTTATCACGCAGTTCTTAAACAAAGTGGTACGTCCCGACACCGACAAGGGCGACCAGTTGACAGAGTCTTTGGCCAAGTCGTACGACGTTGAAAACGAGAGGTTTTCGAGCAGAACAATCTTCTTGGTGCCGTTTGCGGTGTCCTTCGACGATTTCACCTTCATCTCAAGATTGTTGGAGATGCTCATGGCGATATTTCCCGAGCGGCCGTACGAGGGTCCTCCATACACATCCTGCTCGAAGATGGAGTAGCGCTGCTCCTTGCCGTCGCCGTCGATGTAGGTGCGCCAGTAGCCGAGGGCGGGGTTGCCGAAATCGGGACGGTAGTTGAACGACACCGAAGGGTTGATAACGTGCCGCAGTGCGGTGATAAAGCCTTTCTTAAAATTGAACACACCGTACAGGCGGGTGTTGAGCGACGACGAGAAACCCACATCGCGGTTGGTGACGAAGCCCCACACGGTGTCGGTAAGCACGGCACCGGAGTCGGCGTCGTAGCTCTTGCGGATGCTGTTGAAATGCCAGCGGGCGTTGTAGTTTATCGAATTGGTCCAAGTGAAATATTTAAACACTTTCACCGAACTGGAGACGGGGATGCTGTGCGATATGCCGTTTTTCATCCTCTGCAGCACATCCTTCGAAAACAGCAGCGTGTCCACGGTGTTGATGCTGTTCAGGGCGTTCATCGAGTAGCTGACGGTGATGTTTTCGTACCACTTGTAGGAGCCTTGCGGATTTTTGCGGCGGAAGGGATGGAACTGATTGCTGCTCAACGAGATGGAGGGCAGTTTCAGGTCAATCATACGGGTGTTGATGTTGTACGACTCGCCCAGATTGGCGGAGAAGTTGAAAATGCCTGCTATGGAAGTGGAATAGGCTATGCTGGAGGTGGTGGTGCTGTTGAAATAGTCGGAGGAATTGCTTGTCCACTTGGAGTAGTTACGGCTGACGAGGTTCACGTTGGCCGAGAAATGTGAGTTGGGGTTGGCCTTGGCGTCCTGCTGGTGGGTCCACGCAACCTTGAAATCGTTGTAGCGGTTGTAGGTGTCGGTGCCCTCCAGGCCCTCGCGGGTCTGCTCGTAGCGGATATCCACGGCGCCGCGGTATTTGTACTTGCGGTAGTAGTTCGACTTGGGATTGACGGCCCAGCTGAGGTTGGTGTAGATGTCGCCCACAAGGGTGAGGTCCAGATAGTCGTTGATGGCGAGGTAATATCCGCCGTTGCGCAGGTAGTAGCCGCGGTTGTTGGCCCATCCGTACGACGGTATCAGCACTCCCGACGTGCGGCCTTTGGTGAAGGGGAAGAAAGCGAAAGGCAGTGCCAGAGGCGTAGGCACGTCGCCCACGGTCATATAGGCCGGACCGGTTACAATCTTGTCCTTGGTGATGAGTTTCGACTTGGAGAACTCGAGGGCGAAATGCGGATGGGCATAGTTGCAGGTGGTGAACTTGCCGCTGTTGAGGTACATAACCGAGTCGTTCATCTTTTTCACCTTGCTGCCGTGCAGGAAGCCTTCGCCCTCCTGCGTGATGACGCCTTGTATGATGCCCTTGCGGGAGTTGAAGTTGTATGTTATCTCGTTGGCGTTGTACTCCGAGCTGCCGTCCTTGAACTTGGGACGGCCGTAAATGGCGCCGTTGGTGTCGGTGAGGCCGTTGGCGTTGAGCATACGCGTCTGGAAATCCACACTGATGGAGTCGGCCACGAGGTTCACATCCTGATAGTCGATGCTGCCCTCCTTGAAAAGTGTGGCCTTGCGGTCGTCGAGCAGGAACACCACCGAGTCCTTGGCTTTGTAGGTTACGATGTCGGTGATGGCGTTGGGCGAGATGCGAAGTCCCTTGTAATCCTTGCGTTTTTTCGCCAAAGTGTCTGACACCGTGTCCTTTGTCTTTGCAAGGGTGGAGTCCATGGACAAAGTGTCGGGGATGCTATCGAGCTTATTTACAACGTGTTGCGATTTGTTTTTATTGGTGTCGGGAGCGGGGATGGCGAAAGCAACTTTTTTATGTTGAAAAGTTGTGGAAAAACAGTTTCCGACGCTGTTTTCCGAGCCAAACGCCGTCTGGCAAAGGGATACAGAGAACAGTGCACAACAAACGGCAACGGTTTTCAACAACCGCAACCAGCTGTGTTTCAGTGTTATATGTACTATACTATTCTTTATATCCAAAATCTCAAAATTAAAACGTATCTTTGCATTTCAATTTGCAAAAATAAAAATTATTAGTCGAATATAAAAACTTAATTTACATATTTGTGAAAATGAAACGTTTAACAATCCTATTTATTGCCCTTTTTCTGATAAACGGAGCAGTTTTTTCGCAAAAAATTGCTGTCGGACAGGTAAAAACTGTTGTGATTGACCCCGGACACGGCGGCGCCAAGCCCGGTGCTTTGGGTAAAAAATACAAAGAGAAGGACATAACACTCTCAATTGCACTGAAACTCGGCAAAGTTATCTCCGACAATTTCGAGGACGTTACCGTGATATACACCCGCAAGACCGACGTGGACATTTCGTTGGCCGAACGTGCCAGGATAGCCAACCGCGCCAAGGCCGACCTCTTTCTGTCGATACACGCCAACTCGCACCCAAAAACCGAGAGCAAGGGCGTGGAGTCTTTCGTGATGGGACTTTCGAACAGCAAGGCCAACCTCGAAGTGGCAAAGAAGGAAAACGCCGACATACTGCTTGAAAACGACTACAAAAACAACGCCGATTACAACGGATTCGACCCCAACTCGCCCGAGAGCTACATAATGTTCGCCCTTTACCAGCACGCTTACATCGACAAAAGCCTGAATTTTGCGAAAAACATACAAGACCAATACAAATCCAAAATAAAAACCATAAACCGCGGCGTGAAACAAGCCGAGCTGTTTGTGCTCTATAAAACCACCTCACCGTCGGTACTCACCGAGGTTGGATTCATCAGCAACCCCGTGGAAGAAGAATACATAGGTTCCGACGAAGGTCAGGCCGACATCGTTTACTGCCTTTTCAACGCCTTTGCCGAATATAAGGCCGCCGAAGAGGGGACAAAGAAAATCACCAACCCCAAATTCGACATCCCCGGTTTCAACAAGGACAAGAAAAAACAGGACAACAAAAACAACAAAAAGACCGCCGACACCCCCAAAGACACTACAAAAACCGCTACTGACACCACCGTCGTAGCCACCAACACCACCGTAAAAGCCGACACCCTGAAAGGTATCACCGGCACCGCAAAAACCACACTGCCCAAGAGCGACAACAAACAAAACACCGCTGCCAACGACAAAGAACGCGCCATATACCGCATACAGTTCCTCACCTCGGATAAAAAACTGGCCGACGATGCGCCTCAGTTCAAAGGCATCACCAATTTCATAATGACCAAGGACCGCTTGTACCGCTACCTCACCGGCGAGACTGCCGCCAACCTCGACGAGGCCAAGGTGTTGCAGAAAACCATTCAGGAGATGGGATTCAAAGACGCTTTCATAGTTCCTTTCTACAAAGGCGAACGCATCTCCTTCGAAGAGGCACGGCGCATAAACACAGCCAAATAAAAACCTTACAGCTATGAAACTACGCACCGAGACAAAAGTTGGCATCATCGCCATCATCACCATAGCCATCCTCGTATGGGGCCTCAATTTCCTTAAAGGCAAAGACCTTTTCGGACGACAGCACACCTACTACGCCATCTACGAAGACATCGGCGGACTGCTGCCCACCAGCTACGTCTTCATCAACGGAATGAAAGTGGGACAGGTGAGCAAGATAAAATACATCGACCCGCAGATGAAAAAATTCATCGTGCGTTTTGAACTGCCGTCGAACCTGCAGCTGCCCTCAAACTCCATTGCCGAGGTGTTCAACTCCGACCTGCTCGGCTCCAAGGCCATGCGTGTCAAGATGGGCGACGCCACCACCTACCTCAACCCCGGCGACACCCTGCTCTCGCACACCGAAGGCTCGATGCTCAGCGAAGTGGGCAAAATCCTCGAACCCTACACCGACAGACTCGAAAACATTATCTGCAACGCCGACACCGTGGTGAACAACCTCAAGCAGATTACCGACAACGAGACACAACGCAACTTCCACTCCGCAATGAACAACATCAACCACATCTCGCAACGGCTCTCCACCCTCTCCGCCAACCTCGACAACATTGTAGGCACCGAGAAAGGCAAAATCCAGGATATCATCGAAAACATCGACAACCTGTCCAAAACCCTCAACAACAACAGTCACGAACTCGACAACATAATCTGCAACATCTCCGAAATCACCGACACCGTGTCGCGCGCCAAACTGGGCTCCACCCTCGAAAAACTCAACCGCACAGTGGACGACCTCTCCGCCTCGATGGAGAAGATTTCCAGCGGCAAAGGCAACGTCGGCAAGCTTATCAACGACGACAACCTGTACGACAACCTACAGAAGTCCATCGAAGACCTCGACGCTCTTATCAAGGACATAAAGGAAAACCCGAAGAAATACATCAAAGTCTCTGTATTCTAACACATCACGCAAATGTCAATAATAGCAGAAAACGTATCAAAGGTTTACGGCACACAATATGCTCTGAAAAACGTCAGTTTCAGCATCGGCGAAGGCGAAATTGTGGGACTGCTCGGACCCAACGGCGCCGGCAAATCCACGCTGATGAAAATCATAACCTGCTTCATACCACCCACTTCGGGCAATGTCACCGTTTACGGCAACAGCATCTTCGACAACACCCTCGAGATTCGTCGCAACATTGGCTACCTGCCGGAGCAAAATCCGCTCTACACCGACATGTACATACGTGAATTCCTGCGTTTTATAGCCGGAGTCCACAAACTCGACAACATCAACAAACGTGTGGAGGAGATTATCGAAACCACCGGACTCACCCCCGAAGCCAACAAAAAGATAGGACAGCTGAGTAAAGGCTACCGCCAACGCGTGGGACTGGCGCAGGCCCTCATCCACGACCCCAAAATCCTTATCCTCGACGAGCCCACCACCGGCCTCGACCCCAACCAGCTTACCGAGATACGCTCGCTGATACGCGAAGTGGGAAAGACCAAGATTGTTATACTCTCCACACACATAATGCAGGAAGTGGAAGCCGTGTGCTCGCGCGCCATCATCATCAACCACGGACAGATAGTGGCCGACAAACCCACGGAACAGCTACACACCATGCGCATAAACCGCTACCACGTGGAATTCGACAACGACGTGCAGGTGTCGAAACTGAAACAGGTGCAGGGAGTGAAACAGCTCAACCAGCTATCGCCCACCAAATTTGTCATCGACGCCAACGAAAACACCGACATCCGCAAGACACTATTCGACTGGGCTGTGGCCAACAACCTGGCGATCCTCACAATACAAAAGGACGAGCAGTCGCTCGAAACTATTTTCCAAGAACTCACTAAGTAGTTTATAGTTTACAATTTATAGTTTATAGTAATTTTTTCCGGACGCACGCAGTGCGTCCCTACGGGCGAAATATTTTTCGCCCCTACTGACTACTGACTACTAAATTATCAATTTTCAATTATCAATTATCAACTCTTAACCAAAACGGTTCCTATCAGCCTGTCGAAACGGTCGGCGGGGGTGTGTTGGTAGAGGAAAAGGTAATATTCGTTCTTCGCTTCGAAAAAATCGCCCTCCAGCGTCGATGTGCGCCCCTCTCTCTCCCCAACCGGGACAAACACTATCTGATACGAATAATAGCCCTGTTTCACCCTCAGACGCAGCGTGTAGGCCTTCATATTCGGCTGCCATTGGAACATATTGTCGTCGGTGAAATTCCAGCCCATTCCGTCGCCTACGGCGTAGAAAAGACCGTCCATCCGCGGCACTTCCATGGGTATGGCGAAATTAACCCACACATAGTCGGCCTCCACGGTGGCGTCGTAGCGGTTCTCGGCCGAAATCTTGAACTGTCCGTTCAAACCCTCGCGGTGCACGTAGTTCTTGCGCGAGCGGTCCTCCTCGGGCTTGAGATAGGCTATGTAGTCGTCGCCGAACACCTCGATGCGGGCGGTGGTGTACATGGGTACGTTGATGTTGCTGATGTCGAAATAGCGGAACACGTTGCCGCCGCCGAACACATTCTCGTCTTTCCATTTGTAGTGCAGCTCGTTGCCTTTAACGCTGTGTAGCGGCAGCTCGCGACAGAGGTCGGTGCGGCCGTTCTGACGCACATACAGATGGTAGTACAGCGTTGGGTTGTTGAAATACTGTCCCTTGGGCGGCGTTACATACACCGACACGTTCTGGTTGCGGTCCTTGCCCTCGGAGCCCAGCACCTGTCCCACCTCCGCCTGCAGGTTGGCCTGCACCTCGTACACGTAGAATCGGCGGGCAAAGACCACTTTGTCGGGTTCCTCGTCGTCGAAGACGGTGAGCAGATAGTTGCCCGAGGCGTTGAACGTAGTCATATCGTTGGGGATGGTCTCCCAGTAGTGGACGTAAGGCTGGCGGGTGGTGAAGGAGTTGCGGCTGTTGCCGATGGACGAGGTCTCGAAACCGTTGAGGTACTCCGACACAGCGATGTCGTCCACCTGCCAGTCGTGGGAGCAGTGGTGGATGCGGTAGCTATAGTAGCGGCTCTCGTCGCCGAGCACGTCGAACTGCAGCAGCAGACGGTCGTCGGAACCGAGACGCAGTATGGGCTGCGACAACTCCACGCCCTCACGGGTGAGGATTATGGTTTTCACCGCAGGGTTGCACACGGTGTCCTTCACCTTTTGACAAAAGGCTATACCGCTGACCGACAGCAGGATGACAAGTGCGACAAGAGTTTTTTTCATCGTTTTATGGTGTTGTGTTTCGTTTTGCAAAGGTACGGATTTTTTCGGATATGGTATAAAAAAAAAGCGGAGGCGATGCCTCCGCTTTTTATATGTTAGTGTAAGTTGCTAACTTAGAATTTGTAGTTGAATCCAATCGATATAGCATTGTGCTGAGGCAGTGAGAATACACCAGCCCACAGATTTGTAGCTTTGGTAACGTTTTTATCGTTGTTATCGGGATTTTCAACAGTTGTTTTGTCCATGCTGTAACCAAGAGCGAGGAGGTTAACATAGAGGTCGAAATTGAGGTGGTCGCTGAGGCTGTAGTTCAGACCAGGAACAACCTGTACGCCAAAGCCAAAATCTTTAGCAGCGTTTTTGTTTTCAATCGATACGCCAGTAGCTTCTAATTTCGAGCTCCATTTGCCACCATAAACGGGAACCTGCAGTTCGCAGAAAAGAGCAAAGTTGCCGAATTCAAAAGCGTTGTAGCGGAAGAAAGGACAAAATTCCCAACCGAAATATTTACGGGTCTGTTTGTCGTTCTCCAAAGTAGCATCTACATCCTCTGTGATTTGTTTTTCGCCATTGATGCCGAAAATTGCGCCAAAGGACATTTTACCAGCCTGGAATCCGATCTTAGGAGTAATCTCCCAGTCAATCTGTTTAGGATCTTGTACGGTGGTTGTAACTCCACTTATAGTGGCTTCCTGAGCACCGCCAGATTTACCAAAACCGATGTTTCCACCAACGAACAACTGGGCGTTGGCAATACCCATTGTTGCTACAGCAACTAAAGTCAAAATTACTTTTTTCATTTTTTGTATATTTTTTAATGTTGCCTACTCTGTAAGGTTTTCGGCGTCCCCTATAAAAGTTTTGTTTTTTAATTTGTGTTTTGCAAAAATACATCTTTTATTCGTAACAGAACACTTTTTGTTTCAAAATAATAAACATTTTTTTGTTGAAATAAACACATTATCTTGATTATTAGTATTATACAAGCACATTAATTAACATTGAAACAGTCTTCGTTTTTGCGCATTGTTCGAATTCCATTCATAAAAACGCGTCATTTCCAACATCTTCCACAGTATGGTAACAAAATTTGTCGTACTAACACCCGTGGCGGAACACACTCATTCCCCATTGTAAGGGCTTACACAAAAAAAAGACGGTCGCAACAAAATGCGACCGTCCAACTATAAAACTATCAATTAATCAATTATGAACTTACTAAAACCTGATAGCGGCGTAAACGGAGATGGAGCTGTTTTTGGAATCAACCTCTTCCTGTGTCCATTCGCCTTTTTTGTTTTGTTTCAAAGTATTGAGTGTGTTGAAAAGTCCGTAGGTGTAGCGTGCACCGAAAATCAGACCTATGGTGCGCGATGTGCCATGCAACTCCATGTCTATGCGGTAGCTGAGACCAGCTGTAGCCGACAAATCCCAGCGTTTGTAGAACTGGTAGTTTGTGAGCAGCTCCTGTCCGTCGTCCTCAATCTGGGTGAATTTTCCACGACGGCTTATCCAACTGTCTATATCGGTTGTCAAGCCCCAGTCTTTCAGATTGCCGGAGTAAACGTAATCCCTTTCACCATACAGAAAATATCCGAACTGCGGACCTGCTTCGATGTTGAATCCTGTGAAGGGCGAAACTTTGAGCAGTATCGGGAGTTGCAGATAATAGGTTGTGATGTCGCCTTCGTATTCACCGCTGGTGGTGGGCAGTTCCACTTTCACCATGCCGTGGGCGCCCTGTTTTGCGACAAAGAGTTCGGTTCCCAATGTTATTGTTGGATTCAGACGCACATCCAAGAACATACCTGCACTGAAGCCCGGAGTCCAGCTGTATTCCATTTTCTTTTCTTTGCTGCCTTCGGGGGCCTTTTCGGTATAATTCATTGTATTGAGTGTGAAGGCGGCCTTAGGTCCGAATTTCACTTTCACCTGTGCTTTTGACGTGCCGATTCCCATTACCATAGCGGCCACCAGACAGGCTGTCAGAATTGTTTTAGCTTTCATTGACGTGTATTTTTGTTTTACTTTTTCGATTTGCAAAGATATGATTTTTTTTTTATCTATACCACATTACGTTGCGGTTTTTTCTACATTTTTTTACTATAATATTGATTGTCAATATTTTTATCACGCATTATTTTTTCTCTGCTGGCTGTCCCTCCGCGGGTGGCACGGTGTATGCGGCGGGTTTCTTTTGCAACGGCTTGAAATCTTTGGCCCTGACTTCGTGCAGACGGCCGCGGATGTTCTCGCGCAGAATCCATTTGCCGCTGTTGAAATAAATGGCGTTCTCCAGTCCCGACGGAACATAGTATTGGTACAGCCCTTCCATACCCTCGATAACCGGCGACACTTCGTCGAAAACGATCATCTTTTCCTTTTCCTCGTGAGGGATGGTGACGGTAACCATCTTGCCGTTTTTCTTCTCTTTCTTCTTTTCCTCGACAACAAAATATTGTTCGTCGTAACGCACGTTCACCATAGCCTTTTTGGCGTATTGTATTAGGATGCGGCGAATGTTGCGGTCGTGTTTGAACACGGCTGCACCGAATATGGGCATCGAGGAGTTGGATTTGAACGAGATGGGCTCTATCACTTTGCGTTGGATGATGGTGCTGCCGCCCGTCCAGCCGATGAGCATATAGGAGGTCTTGCCGTCGTATTTTATAGTCACAAGTTCTTGATAAACAACACCGTACCAGTCTCCATCGACCAGCACCGACAGTTCGGGATTGAAAATCTCCTCCGACTTGTCGCGCAGCACATGCACGTCGTACTCCTCGCTGCGCGGGTTATAGGCCTGTATGATGCCGAAACACTCGTATTCGCCGTTGTCGCGGATCACGGCCCACGAAAAAATCTTGAAACGTCCGTCCTCGGCGGTGAGCACCGACACATCGTTGGTGAAGGTCCATTTCCAGTTGAAGGATTTCTCCACCAGCAGTGCCTCCTCGAGCATCAGCAGGGCCTGCTCGTTGGCATTGTAGCGTTCGTTGTCGGTAGATGCGTTGAAAGCCTTGTCGAAAAGCTGTGTCAGCTCCTGTTCGTAACGTCGCATCTCATCTTTGTTTTGGGCAAAGAGGGAGGCCGCGCAGAAAAGGGTCAGCAACAAGGCCATTATCACTTTTTTTGTGTACATTACGCAGTTTTGTATTATTTTTTGTATTTTTGTTTGTACGAAAAAACGGACAAAAAGTTATTTTATTGCCCTCACGCTGTTGTTTTTCAACAAAATGTAACGAAAATATTATGAGCAGAACCGACACCATTTCAGCATTTGTCGAACTTGGCAGGAAATTGCAGGGCGCCCTCGACGACGGCTCCATCGACGCCGTTATCGACACCGCCTCGCACCACAACCCGTGGCACACGCGCGACAACATCGAGTACGCCCTCGGCCGTGCTGTGCACCATCTGGAACAGCCGAACCTCGAGCAGTGGCTCGCCCCCTACCCCATGCTCGACGAGTTGCGAGCCCCCAAGACCATCGCCGTGGTGATGGGCAGCGAAATACCGCTGGCAGGCTGGAGCGACTTCGTTTCCGTCCTCGCCTCGGGCAACCGCATACTGATAAAACTCGCCGACGGCGACGACGTGCTTATCCCTCACCTTGCCAAGATGCTGATAACCGTGGCACCGGAATTCGAGGACTATGTGGCTTTCGCAGAAGGGCGTATGCACCAGTTCGACGCCATCATCGCCTCGGGCAGCGGCAGCGCCAACCGCTATTTCGAACGCTATTTCGCCGGCTACCCCAACATCATACGCCAACCCAAATACAGCCTCGCCGTGCTCGACGGCAACGAGTCGCAGCGACAGCTCTCGGCCCTTGCCGACGACATATTTATTTATATGGGACTGGGCGGCCACAGTGTGTCGAAACTGCTGGTGCCCGAAGGCTACGACTTCGAGCCACTGATAAAGGCGGCCAAGAGATACCACTACCTGATGGACAACAACCACTACAAGAGCAATCTTGACTACCACAAAGCCCTGCTGATGCTCAACGCCGTGCCGTTTGTGGATGGCGATTTCTGGGTGCTGAAAGCCGACGAACCCATCCCCTCGCCTGTGTCGGTAACTAACTACGGCACCTACGGCAGTCTCGACGAGGTACGCGAATATATCGCCGCCAACGCCACCGTAATAGACAGCGTCGTCTCCGACATGGAACTGCCCGACGCCGTGCGTATCGGCAAAGCCAACAAAACGGAGCTTTGGGACTACCCCCAAGGCATCAACACAATGGATTTCCTTGTCAACTTCTAAAACACGAATGATATTTAAAACGCGAATTGCCATGTAATTAATCATAAATTTTTGAGAGTTGATATTTTAAACGTGAATTGCCATATAATTAATCATAAATTTTTGATAGACAGGAATATTGATTATCATTTAACACGAATTCCCATATAATTAACCATAAATTACTAAGAGAAATAAAAAATAATTAATGGAAAATTCGTGGAAATTATATGTAAAAAGAGTCACATGAACAAAGGCAAACTGATACTTTTCCCTGTGGGACTTGGGGGCGACGACCTCTCGGCCTGTCTGCCGGTCTACAACACCACCCTGCTCAACAGCTGCACCACTTTTATCGTGGAGGAGCTGCGCACCGCCCGCCGTTTCCTGAAAAAAGCCGGCTACCTCACCCCCATCGACGACACCACCTTTTTCGTCCTCAACGAGCACACGCACCGCGAGGAGATAGAGCATTACCTCGACGGCATCGCCGAAGGCAAGAACATCGGGGTGCTTTCGGAGGCGGGACTGCCCTGCGTGGCCGACCCCGGCGCCATGGCCGTGCGGCTGGCGCAACAGCGTGGCATCGAGGTGGTTCCGCTGGTAGGTCCCTCGTCGCTGATGATGGCGCTGATGGCTTCGGGATTCAACGGACAGAATTTCGCCTTTGTGGGATACCTGCCCATCGACAAGCCGGAACGCGTGCGCGCCATAAAAGCGCTGGAAGCCCGTGCCAGCCACGAACACCAGACACAGATTTTTATTGAAACGCCCTACCGTGCGCAACAGACGATAGAACTTTTGGCCAACACCTGCAACCCCAACACTATGATTTGCGTGGCCACCGACATCACCCTCGACACACAGTTTATCAAATCCGCCGCCGCCGCCTACTGGAAAAAGCACCTGCCCGACATCGCAAAAAGAAACACGGTATTTTTAATTGGGAATTAGGATTTCGGAATTAATTGTAGAGACGGTGCATGCACCGTCTGTATTACATATCAAACAAATAGAAATTTTAGACTATTTAAGATTGTTTTTTAACACAAAAACAATCTTTCATGATTTATTTTTATAAAAAAAACAATTATTCAAGATTTTTTTTGTATATTTGCACAACAATATCCAAAAGACAAAAAATATGGAAACAAGCTCATTTGAAAGCATTTACGCAACATCACAAAAACTTGTTGCTGGTGTAAACACTGGTTTTCACAGATACCTTTACGATAAAATCCAGTGGAAAAACAAGCTTATTGGCATAAAAGGAGCAAGAGGCGTAGGTAAAACGACGTTGGTGTTGCAACACATCAAAGAGAACTTCGCCGACAATCCCGAAAAAGCCCTTTATGTGTCGCTTGACAATATGTGGTTTGCAAACCACACACTTTCCGACATTGTGGACTATCACTACACTCAGGGCGGCACACATATTTTCATCGACGAGATACACCGCTATCCGCATTGGCAAAGAGTCATAAAAAACATAACTGATGAATATCCCGATTTAAACATCGTTTACACAGGTTCATCGATGCTTCGCATGGATAATGCCGAAGCCGACCTCTCTCGCAGACAGATTGTTTACACTTTGGCGGGCATGTCGTTTAGAGAGTTCCTCGAATTCGACACCGGATTAAAACAGCAAGCTCTTGCGATGGACGACATACTCAAACGTCACGTATCCATTGCTATGGACATATACGGCAAAACCAAAATACTGCAACATTTCAACAGATACCTCAAATTCGGTTACTATCCTTTCTACAAAAACGACATCGGCAGTTTTGCGGAAAAGTTGTTGGCGGTAATAAATGTAATAATCAACGAGGATTTGCCGGCTGTTGAAGATATAACCTTCGCCACAAGACAAAAAACAAGACGCATGCTGATGATTCTCGCCGAAAGAGTGCCGCAAACCCCAAAGATGAGCGACCTTTACGCCTCGCTTGAAACCAACCGTGAACAAGGTCTGAGGATGCTATCCATGCTTGAAAAAGCCGCACTTTTACAAACTCTAAGCACCAAGACAAAGAATTTGAAAAGCATAGTGAAACCCGACAAAATATACCTCAACAACACCAATCTGATGTTTGCGCTATCCCAAAATGCAGATGTCGGCACGATGAGGGAAACCTTCTTCATAAACCAGCTTTCGGCAACAGCCGTCGTAAACTACCCGCCACAAGGCGATTTCATCGTTAATGATAGATACTTGTTCGAAGTTGGTGGTAAAAGCAAAACATTTGATCAGATAAAAGACCTGCCCGACAGCTACTTGGCCATAGACAACATAGAAACAGGCCACGCCCACCGCATTCCACTGTGGATGTTCGGTTTGATGTACTAATGCGCAATCTGCCACGGCACAACGATTACGTACGTACTGGTAGAAACGTTTCATGAAACGTATCTACAAATGTTTTTTTCGGAATTCTGGAGTTAATTGATTAAGAAAAGGGAAACAAACATCATAACGAAACTGATTATCATATATACG
>JAEENM010000117.1 GCA_016283745.1 Bacteroidales bacterium
CATTCCGTCGCTACGGACTTCTGGAACAGACACTTGCGGTGATATTCCCCTCGATATACCTGC
The DNA here is from genome assembly GCA_016283745.1 of Bacteroidales bacterium. Taxonomy (GTDB): domain Bacteria; phylum Bacteroidota; class Bacteroidia; order Bacteroidales; family P3; genus UBA1219. The sequence goes on from JAEENM010000117.1 coordinate 64, forward strand.
CATATCTCGGTCTGTCGCCGAAAATGGTTTATACCCATCCCAAGGACCTGCCGCCGCACAAGCTCAGCTCGGCCCGCGAGTGGCTCGACGCCTTTATCTTCGCCCTTGTGGCCGCCACGATAATCCGTACTTTCGTTTTTGAGCTGTACAACATACCTTCGTCGTCGATGGAGAAATCCCTGATGGTGGGTGACTTCCTTTACGTGAGCAAGACCGCCTACGGTCCCCGTTTTCCGATGACGCCGCTGGCAGTGCCGCTGATACACCACTCGTTGCCGTTCACCAACAGCCAGGTGAAGTCGTTCTCCGACCTTATCCAGCTGCCATACCACCGTTACGGCAACTGCAACGTGGAGCGTTACGACGCCACGGTGTTCAACTTCCCCGACGGCGACACTGTTTCGCTGTATTACCAGAGCAACCGCAGCTACCACTCCCTGGTGCGGGAATACGGCCGTGAATATGTGAACGGTCCGCAGCAGCCTTTCGGCAAGATAATAACCCGTCCGGTGGACAAACGCGAGAATTTCATCAAACGCACCATCGGATTGCCCGGCGAGACGCTGGAGATAAAACATCGTATGGTGTATATCAACGGCAAACAGATAGACAATCCGTCGGAGCTGCAGTTCCGTCATATCATAGAGATGAAACCGGGCGCCAATCCTCTTTCCACCGAGGAACTGATGAACATCGGCGTCTCCGTTGAGGATGCCTCGTTGATGCAGTTTATGGGCGAAGTGCAATGCACCTACCTCACTTTGAACAAGATACAGCTCGACAAACTCTCCAAATCTGGTCTGATAGCCGGTTGGGAGCCGCTCCGTACCGAGGATATAAACGCTCCGTCGTTGGACGAGCTTGGCGATACCGCCGATTTTCTGGTAAGGATTTATGTTGATTACACACGCTGGAACGACATCGCCAAAGGAATGACGGACATGGGCATTGCCGAAGAGGCCGTAAACCAGGCCCGCTACAGCTATTACACGCTGCCCCTCACCACCGAGAAAGTGGAGAAACTGAAAGCCCGCACGGGTGTGCTGCGCGTGATACCCTCCGAGACATTCCCCGGCTACCGCGAGTACGAGATATTCCCATACATGGAAGGCAAGGACTGGAACGTGGACAACTACGGTCCCGTGTGGATTCCCAAGGCTGGCGAGACGATAAAACTCACCGCTGACAATCTGCCTATCTATCGTCGTGCCATCGAGGTGTTTGAAAACAATAAACTCGAAGTAAAGAACGGTAAAATCTTTATAAACGGCAATGAGACAGATTCTTATACTTTCAAGATGAACTATTTTTGGATGATGGGCGACAACCGCCACAACTCCGCCGACAGCCGTTACTGGGGTTTCGTTCCCGAGGACCATATCGTAGGCAAGGCTTCGCGTATTATTTTCTCGTGGGACAAAGACCAAAAGTCGTTCTTCAAGAAGATTCGCTGGAACAGGATGTTCAAATCGGCGTCATGTTTGTAAAAAAAATTTTCTTAAAAAACAATAAAAAATTAATATTGTCGTTACAATCATAGACAACGAAAAAATAACATAACGAAAACAAATATAATGGAAGCTTTGATAGAAACCGTAAAGGGAACGATGAAAGTGCGTTTTTACGAGAAAGACGCACCCAACACTGTCGCTAATTTTGTGAAACTTGCAAAAAGCGGTTTTTACGACGGGCTCACATTCCACCGTGTCATCCCCGATTTTGTTATACAAGGCGGCTGTCCGCGCGGCGACGGCACCGGTGGTCCGGGATATACCATCAAATGCGAGCTCGATGGCGACAACCAATACCACGACCGCGGAGTGCTTTCGATGGCCCACGCAGGACGCGACACAGGAGGATCGCAGTTCTTTATATGCCACAACCGCGAAAACACCCAGCATCTCGACCGCCATCACACATGTTTCGGCAGAGTGTACGAGGGTCTTGACGTGATTGACAAAATACGTCAGGGAGATAAAATTTTGAAAATAACAATAACAGAATAAATAACAAACACAGCTTTTTATGAACAACGAGATTATTAACATATTATTAGCCGAAGACGACCCCAACTTGGGGACGATTCTCAGAGCATACCTAAAACAAAAAGGTTGTAACGTTTTTCTTGCCATCGACGGCGAGAAAGCTATGGAGTTTTTCCGCAACGAAGACAATATCGACATCTGCGTTCTCGACGTGATGATGCCCATAAAGGACGGTTTCGAGGTTGCAAAAGATATAAAACGCATCAACCCTGCGATGCCCGTGATATTCCTCACCGCCAAAGTGCTTGAAAACGACAAACTTAAAGGCTTCGAGCTTGGTGCCGACGACTATATCACCAAGCCGTTCAGCATCGAGGAGCTGTTTGCACGTATCAACGCCGTGTTGCGCCGTTGCAAGGACGAGAAACCCTCGGCAAGCATTTTCAACATCGGACAGTTTGTGTTCAACGCCGACCGCCAGTCGCTGACCATCAACGGCGAGGAACGTCACCTCACTTCCAAAGAATCGGACCTGATGCACATGTTCTGCCTCAACCTGAACCAGGTGATAGACCGCGTTACCACGCTGAACAAGATATGGAAGGACGACAGCTATTTCGCCGCCCGCAGCATGGACGTGTATATCACTAAACTGCGCCGTTACCTGAAAGACGATCCCACAGTGAAGATTGTGAACATTCACGGAGTAGGTTTCAAACTCACTACCGAAGAGGTGAACTGACACTATTTTATTTAAAAAGAAATCTTATTAAATATAAAAGCGGTGAGAAGACTCACCGCTTTTATTATTATATTATCACTTTTTCTTGCTATTTCTACCTCATATCCACCACTTCGTAGCCTTTGTATTTGACGGCGTCGTAGCTGAAATCAGCGTCGGTGGCTTTGGCGTTGGTCTTGTACTGACTGATGGTACACTCGTTTCTCGATGAGTTGTAGTTGTAAACCTCAACCTTGGTTATCTGGTACGAAGTTTTGTTTATTAGCAGACGTATCTTATGGAAATTCTGCGTCTTACGCGGGGTCAGGTCCACAACGTATTGCGTGTTTTCCTCGCGAATCAGCTTTGAACGGAAATTCTTGTCGCGGTTCTGCAACAGTTTGGAGGGATTGAAAATGTCCATGTCGGAGTCGGAGGGGAGGTTCACTGTCACCTCCTTGGTGCTGTTGTCGATGGAATATACGGCTTTGTCGTCGCAAATCACCAAAATATCGTCGATGTTGATGCGGTATTTGTTGCCCGAAAGCAGCACTTTCACCTTCTGGCGGCTCACCTCTTTCTTGTCGGGGTCTTTGTTTACTATTGTGGCGTCGAAACTGATGGCACCGGCGGCTTTTATCTTGCCGAAAGCGGTGGAGAGTATGTTGTTTACCTTTTGGTCTTGGGATGTGGGGGTGTTTTTCATTTGTGCCGTGGCACCGGCGCAAAAGAAAATGCTCACGACTATGGCTGCTATTTTTATGATGTCGTTTTTCATAACTTTGATACTTTTTGACAAAACTGTATAATAATATGTCGAATTGTTTGTCGAAATCTTATTCTTTTTTGTGAACTGTGAACTGTGATCAGTGAACTGTGATTTGTGATTAGTGATTAGACCTTAGTCCCCCAAAAATTCCGAATTCCGAATTCCGAATTCCGAATTCCGAAATTCTAATTGAGTTTCACACCGATAAGGTGCATAAATTCCTCGCGTGTGGCTTGGTTGGAGTGGAATGCGCCGGTGAAGTCGGATGTGGTGGTGATGGAGTTTTGTTTCTGAACGCCGCGCATCGACATGCAAAGGTGCTGAGCCTCGATAACCACGGCCACTCCCAGCGGCTCCAGTGTGTTTTGTATGCAGGCTTTTATCTGTCGTGTGAGGCGTTCCTGCACCTGCAAACGGCGCGCGTAGGCGTCCACCACACGTGGTATCTTGCTCAGTCCCACAATCTTGCCGTTGGGTATGTAGGCTATGTGCGCCTTGCCTATAAACGGCACCATGTGGTGTTCGCAAAGCGAGTACAGCTCGATGTTTTTCACCACAACCATCTGCTTGTAGTCCTCGGTGAACATGGCTGCACGCAAAATCTCTTCGGGCTGCATGTCGTAGCCTTGGGTGAAAAACTGCATGGCTTTGGCAATACGTTCGGGACTTTTTACCAAACCCTCGCGGGTGGGGTCTTCGCCCAAAAGTTTCAGTATTTCGGTGTAGTGATACGACAGCTTTTCGATTTTCTGGTCGTCGTACTGGTCTATGCGTTGGTATCTAATCGATTCTTTGTCAATATATTTACCCATTTTTGATATGGTTTTGGTTCTTTGTTTGTGTCTGCAAATTTACGTTTTTTTTGTCAAAGTGGGGGCTAAAATCATTTGGCGTGTTTGAGCATCTCGTTTATGTAGCCCAAAATTTCCTCGTATTCCTCGTCGGTTTCGAAAAACTTTTTTGCGGCAAGCAGCGGCTCGCGGGCATCTTTTTTCTTTTCTTGGTTCAAAAGCAGTGTACCTAGCGACAGTTGCAGGTTGGCTTTGTAAAGAGGATTTTCGCCTTTTTCAATCTCTATTTTCAAAATCTCGGCCAACGCATCGCCTTTGGTGCTGTCGGTCACATAAAAGTTCTGTACCATTTCGGCAATGGCATTGGTTTGATAGCCGTAGATCTCTAAAATACTGTGGATGTTCGATTTATACTCGTCGGAGCCGAGTTTCAGATTGCAAACCATCATATTGCTAAGGTTGTAATACTGTCCGGGATGGAATTTCTCGGCTTTCTTGAAGTTTTGAATGGCCAGTGGATAGTCTTCGGTGCGCATATAGCAGCTGCCAAGCATGAAATAGGCGTCGGACAGCATGTCGGGGCGTGTGTAATGCCTTGCGGCGATGGCAACGTTGGCGATAGCCTGCTGTATGTCGCCGTTGTTTTCGTCGAAATAATATGTCACGGCGAGGTTGTAATAGTAGTCGGCCACGGTGTCGCTGCTGTATGCGATGGCTTTCTTGAGGTATTCGCGGGCGTCGGTAAACAGCTCCTCGTACATGTAAGTGAGGGCGATGTCGGAAAACAGCTTGTCGTCCTTGCAGCCAAATTCTTCGGCTTTAAGCAGGTTTTTCCGTGCCCTGATGCGCAGGTCGAGCTGCGATGCGGAAGTGTTGTCGAGCCAGTTGTCGCCAAAACGGTCGGCGGCGGAGTTGTAGTATTCGCCTAAACATCTGTGTAACCGACAGTTGTTCGGTTCTTTCTCCAAAAGACGTTGCGCAATGGTGTCGATGGCAAACATCACCGACGAACAACCCGAAGCCTCCTCGTTGCCGCGCAGCTCCTCCACAGTCTTGTCGAAAGGAATGTCGTCGAGACAGAAAATCTGGTTCATTATATTGAACAGGAAGTAGTTCTGCACAATGTCCACCTTTTTCAGAAAAATGACCGATCTCTCGTTCCGAGGGTCGTACACGTCCAAGACTTTGTACGCCGACAGGTATTTCTTCTGTGCGATAAGCTCTTCGGCCCGTGCCAGAGTCTTGCGCTCCTTTTTCGGATTGCCGCAAAAGCCCGTGGCTGCGACCAACATCGCAATAGCAATGGTGATGATGGTGTGTTTCATATTATTTGTTTTTATCCATATATCGGACGCACGCAGTGCGTCCTTACAATTGGGCGAAAAGTTTTTCGCCCCTACCGAATTCCGAATTCCGGAAATCAAACTATCAATTACTAATTACTAATTACTAACTACTAATTACTAATTATTCCACGTACAGCAACAGCCCTTTCAGGTATTCGCCTTCGGGGTGGAAAATGCTTACGGGGTGGTCGATGGCGTGGGGCAGGTGCTTGACAATGCGTACGTTGCGACGGGCATTGGCTGCCGAGGTGAACACCATCGTCTGGAAATCGTCGCGACTCACCGCCTGCGAGCAGGAGAAGGTGAACAGCAGTCCGCCGGGTTTTATCTTCTCCAACGCCTTCTGGTTGATGTTCTTATAGCCTTTCAGCCCTTGTTGCAGACTGTGGTGGTTCTTGGCAAAGGCGGGAGGGTCGAGGATGATGATGTCGAAACTGTCGTCGATTTGGTCGAGGTATCGGAGAACGTCGGCGGCAACACCGTTGTGCGGTGCGTCGGTGAAATTCAGCGCTATGTTCCTGTTGCACAGCTCTATGGCTTTTTTCGAGATGTCCACCGTCTCCACATATTCGGCACCGCCGCGCAGCGCGCTGAGCGAGAAACCGCCCGTGTAGCCGAAGGTGTTGAGCACACGCTTGCCCTGCGAGAGTGTTCGCAGCAGGTGGCGGTTCTCCCGCTGGTCGATGAAAAAGCCTGTCTTCTGGGCTTCGAAGAAGTTGATGATGAAACGGTTGCCGTCCTCCTTCACCTCCCATTCCTCGGGCTCTTGGCCGAAGAGGTATCCGTCGGCGATGTCGCAGTGGGTGAGGGTGGCGGAACTCTTGTCGAACACGGCTGTAAGCCTGTCGCCCAACAAGTTACGCAGTATCTCCACGAAAGTGCCGAACTCGCGGTGCATGCCTTCGGAGTGCGCCTGCAGCACCACGATGCCGTTGTAGTAGTCGGCCACAAGTCCGGGCATGTTGTCGCCCTCGGCGTTGGCAAGGCGGAACACGTTGGTGTCGGGATTGTCGAAAAAACCCATCCGTCGGCGGTAGTCCACAGCGGAGGCTAACCTGCTTTGCCAGAAGGTCTTATCTGTTGTCGTTTTGCCGAAATCCAGCACTTTTACCATTATGCTGCTGTCCTGAAAATGTCCTGTGGCGAGGTAGCGGCCGTTGCAGTCGCAGACGCTCACTATGTCGCCGTTCTGCGGGTTGCCGCTAATGCGTTGCACTGCGCCCGAGAACACCCACGGATGGCGTCGCAGCAACGATTTCTCTTTGCCGGGTTTCAGAATCAGAGTTGGAATTTGTATCATTTTATAATGTATTATCGATTAAAAATCCATATCATTAACACCTTTTGAACGACAAAATTTTGAGAATTCCATGAAATCCATAGGACCATATTCCTCACCAATTTTTGTGTCAATAAACCAATATACAATACTATCGTATAGTGGTTCATAAGTGCGTTTGTCATAGATCGCATCCAAAGGAAATTGTAACGACTGTCTGACCAACACAAAGTCATCTACACGCTTATAGCCAAGGACTTCGGGTGGAATCTCATAATCGCCCAATATATCTTTTCTTTCTTTGTTATAAATCACTCCTTTTGCAATTTTGACATTATCACTATCATAGAAAAAAGAGCCAATAAGCAGGATAAAGCATGCTGTTATCGCAAGAATGATTATTTTCTTTGTAGTTGTCACTTTTTTTGAAATAATTATCGTGACAAATATTACGACAAAAAAAATTATTATCAATATAAAGAATATTGGATTAATCATTTTTTTCCTATCGTTTTTTACAAAAAAGGGCGGAGCTGTGTCCGCCCATTATTCGTTTTTTTTTATTGTCTATAAACACATCAAATAAACTCAACTTATTTAAAATGAATTTTTTAGTGTTTTTAGATGTTTATTGTTTAAATCTTGTCGAGTGCCTGTTTGAGGTCGGCGATGATGTCCTCCACGTTTTCGATACCTACCGAGAAACGTACCAGTCCGTCGGTGATGCCAGCAGCGGCTTTGGCTGTTGCCGACACTTTGGAGTGCGTCATGCTGGCGGGGTGCTGAATCAGCGTCTCCACGCCGCCCAGCGATACGGCCAGTATGCACATTTTGACGTTGTTCATCAGCTTGCGTCCGGCTTCCAGACCGCCTTTCAGCTCGAAACTAATCATTGTGCCGGTGCCGCGCATCTGTTTCTTGGCAAGCTCGTACTGCGGGTGCGATTTCAGTCCGGGATAGGCCACCGAAGCCACCTGCGGATGACTTTCGAGGAATTCGGCCACTTTCATGGCGCTCTCCTGAGCACGGTCGATACGTATGCCGAGGGTTTTCAGTCCGCGGATTACCATATAAGCCTGATGCGGGTCCATATTGCCGCCGAGGTTGAGCATCATCACGTGCAGCTGTTTGTAAAGCTCCTGTGTTTTGGTGATGACTATGCCTCCAACGATGTCGGCGTGGCCGTTGATGAACTTGGTTACAGAGTGCAGAACCACGTCAGCGCCGAGGTCGAGGGGATTTTGCAGGTAAGGACTGCAGAAAGTGTTGTCAACCACAAGCAACAGGTTGTGCTCTTTGGCAATCTTGGCGCAAGCCGCGATGTCGGTGATGCCCATTGTGGGGTTGGCGGGAGTCTCGATGTACAGCATCTTGGTGTTGGGACGTATGGCAGCCTTGATATTTTCGAGGTTTTCGGTCTTCACGTAAGTGGACTGAACGCCGAAACGCGACATGTGTCCTTCCATCATGGTGCGTGAAGCTCCGTAAACGGCGTCGGACGAAATCATGTGGTCGCCGGCGTTGAGGTAAGCCATATAGACTGTCGAAACTGCGCCCATTCCCGAGGCGAAAGCCACAGCACCATAGCCGTGTTCGAGCTCTGCCACTTGGCGTTCGAGAGCCGAAACGGTGGGGTTGCCTATGCGGGTATAAACATATCCGTCTTTCTCGCCTGCAAAGCAAGCGGCGCCGTCCTCGGCACTGTCGAAACGGAATGTGGATGTCTGATAGATGGGCACCGTGGCGGCACCATATTCGTCGTGGTGTCCGCCGCCGTGTATAAGTTTGGAGTTGAATCCGAGATTTTTTGTGTCTGTCATAGTCGTTCGTTATTTTTTGTTACGTTCTTTGCGTGCCAAATGATTGGGTTCCAATGCCATGCGGTCGGTTTCGAGCAGCGAGGCCACACCTTCGTCGATTTTGCGTTTGCTCTCACAGTCGGGGCAGTGGCATTCCTGCTTGTAATCTTCGGGTTCGGTGTAGGTGGTGATAACGCCTTCGAAGTTGCGGAGAATCACCTTGTTGGGACTCTGCGAAATCACATAGTTGGGCATAACGGGGGTCTTGCCGCCGCCGCCGGGAGCGTCGACCACAAAGGTGGGAACGGCGTAGCCCGATGTGTGTCCGCGCAGGTTTTCGATGATTTCGATACCTTTGGAAACGGGGGTGCGGAAATGCTCCAATCCCATCGAGAGGTCGCACTGGTAGATGTAGTAGGGACGCACACGGTTTTTAACCAACAGATGCACAAGACGTTTCATGATATGAACGCAGTCGTTCACGCCACGCAGAAGCACGCTTTGGTTGCCCAAGGGGATGCCGGCGTCGGCCAGTTTTGCAAGGGCTGCCGAGGCTTCGGGAGTCATCTCGTTTGGGTGGTTGAAATGGGTGTTGAGCCAAATCGGGTGGTATTTCTTGAGCATGTTCACAAGGTCGTCGGTGATACGCTGCGGACAAACCACTGGGGTGCGGCTGCCCAAGCGGATAATCTCCACATGGGGTATGGCGCGCAGACGCTGGATGATGGACTCAAGCATTTTGTCGCTTACCATAAGGGCGTCGCCACCGGAGAGCAGCACGTCGCGCACGGTGGGAGTCTTGGCGATGTAGTCGATGCATTTCTGTATGCGTTCCGACGGCGACTCGCAGTCGTTCTGACCGGCAAAACGGCGGCGTGTGCAGTGACGGCAGTACATGGAGCACATGTCGGTGATAAGGAAAAGAACACGGTCGGGGTAGCGGTGGGTAAGTCCGGGAACCGGCGAATCCTCGTCCTCGTGCAGAGGGTCGGTGAGGTCGGCGGGGGAGATGTGTGTCTCGGCCGCTGTGGGTATGGCCTGACGGCGCACGGGGTCGTTGGGGTCGTTGGGGTCGATCAAACTCAGGTAGTAGGGGGTGATGGCCATACGCAGCGTTTCGAGCGACTTGCGCACGCCTTCCTGTTCCTCGGCTGTCAGTTTGATGTATTGGTTAAGCTGTTCGAGGGTCTCGATGCGGTTTTTCACCTGCCATTTCCAGTCGTTCCATTGTTCGTCGGTAACGTTCGGGAAAAGTTCTTTTCTTCTGTTGACTTGCATATCGTTTTATTTTAATGAATATCAAATAATTGTGATAAAGACACGGATGTCGTGCCATATTGCAAATGTAATGATTTTTTTTGGATTTTTTGCGAAAAAAAGCATCGATTTGACGTTTTTTACAAAAAAAGTGCGCTATTTCGAAAAAAAAACGTAACTTTGCATTTTGATAAATGTTTGATACAATGAAGAAAAAACTGTTATTGATTTTTGCCGTTGCGATGTCCGTGCAACTTGCGGCATTTTCGCAGAGTGCTGATTTCTATGGAGTTGTGAGCCTTGGTGGCAATGTCGCCGTAGGCAACTTCGGCAAAGCCACTGTAGATGGACTGCAACTGAAGGAATGGGGTCTCGCCGACGATACTCCTTTAGGGGGTGCGGGAATAGGCGCCAATGCAAGCCTTTTCGGCGCAAAACGTGTGAGAGGTATCGAGGAAATGAGCATTTTCGTGTCGGCCGATTTCTTTTTCAGCGCACTGAACAAAACCCTCCGCGACTACAAGGAGCAGTACGAGGTGGAAAACCTCAACACCCACGACAAATACGAGCACACTTTCCCCGTTTTTCTCGACATACCGCTGTTTGCGGGCTGCCGCTATGATTTTTACACCAACAAACGGGAACTCTCCTTCTTCGGCCAAGCCGGAATAGGTGCCAACCTGCATATCATCACCGATTTCACCCAATATTGGAATATGTACAAGCATAGCAGCGAGGCATATTCATATAAAGAGGAATACCGGAAAAAGATATCGTTTGCGGCTACGGCAGGTGCCGGAGTGGTGCTTTTCGAACATATTCAGATAGGTATTCACTACCATTACCTAGGCACATATCGAGTGATAAGCACTTCGGAGGAAAAAATCGACGCTCCCTCGGGCTTGAGCATTACCGACAACAAGGCTCACAGCCGCGGACTCATTTCGCCACACATTCTCTCGCTTAGGGTGGGATATCTTTTTTAACCCTGAAAATGAAACATTTTCGTCACGAGAGTGTCTATTATTTTGAACAAAAATCAACAAAAAATGCAGTCTGTTTTGTAATAACAAAAAAAATGCGTAACTTTGCAGACTGAAATCGAACTAAAAAAAACGCAAAATGAAAAAAATAGCAGTTATAGCAGCGCTGATTTCCGTTATGGCAATGCCGGCACTTTTTGCCCAGAACAACATTTATATAGCAAATCCTCAGGGCAATGCCGTAAGCACTTACAAAAACGCTCTCTACAATTATTTCACCGAAGTGTTGGGCGGTTTCACCCAATTTCAGGTGACAAACAGTGCGGCAGCCGACAGCCTCTCGCAAGTCCTCACCCTCGACCGCAATTCGCGCATGGTTTCGGACGGTTATTTGACGGCAGTCACCAACCTTACTGGCGTTAACTATATTATTTACACCATCATCGACGAGCGAAACGGACGTCTGAACATCGAGGCCATCCGCATAAACTGCTCCGACGGCAGTCTTGACAGGATGCTTTCGCAGAGCATATCGCGGAATGTTCAAGAAATCAGAATAATTACGCAAGTTTTTGCAAAACAGCTGATGTACAGATAAAAAACAGCTCGAATTTTGGCAAAAGAATTGCTTTTCTAATATCGCAATAACACCATGAAAAAATTGTTTCTTTTATCAGTTTTGTGTTTTGCGGCTCTCTCTTTGTCGGCACAGAATTTTGTTGATTTGGGACTCCCCAGCGGCACCAGATGGAAAGACGTAAATGAGGTGAATGAATTTTCCAATGCCTCGCCACATTTTTTATCTAACGAAACAGGGGACCATATACGCAGAGTAGGCGGGGACATGCCTTCGCGCGACCAATGGGACGAGCTGATGAAAAAATGCAAATGGATTTGGGTCGATGGGGTAGGCTACAAAGTTGTAGGCCCCAACGGCAACTACATCATGCTCCCTGCGGCAGGATATAGATACTGTCACGGCGATGCAATTTATGAAGGAACCTTCGGATGCTATTGGTTGAATGGACACCGTTTTGCAAAGTATTTTTATATCGATTCGGAGGTGAAACTCATCTGTTATGACGAACGTCAAGGAGGATTGTCATTGCGCCTTGTCCAAGATTGAATACTTGTTCAAAATGTTCATAAAAAAACAGAGCTTAGTGCTCTGTTTTTTTGTTGAAAGAATCTTTATTTGTAAATCTTGCGTCGGTTCAGCTCGTTGCGGAACTTGGTGGCGTTGATGTTGTGTTCGGCCACCGATGATGCGAAGTTGTGGTAGCCCGAAAAATCCTCCTTGGCACAGAAATAATAGTAGTTGGTCTTTTTGTCCTCCAGCACTGCGTCGATGGAGGCTTGCGAAGGTATGCAGATAGGGGCGGGGGGGAGTCCGGCGTATTTGTAGGTGTTGTACGGACTGTCGTATTGCAGGTGTTTGTTCAGTATGCGTCGCAGGGTGAAGTCCTGCAAGGCGAATTTCACCGTGGGGTCGGCCTGCAGCAGCATGCCCTTGCGCAAACGGTTGAGGTAAACGCTGGCGATGTTGGCTTTCTCGTCGTTCATGTTGGTCTCTTCCTCCACTATGGAAGCCAAGGTGATGGCCTGCAGACGCGTCAGTCCCATGGCTTCGAGCTTTTTGGTGCGGCGGCCGTTCCAGAAATGGTCCGATTCCTTTTTCATGCGTTCGAGGAATTCCTCGGGGGTGGTGTTCCAATAGAACTCGTAGGTGTTTGGCACAAACAAGGCGAGCGCCTGCTCGGAGCTGTAGCCGAAACCCTGCATCAGCTTGTCGTCTTTGAGTGCGGCGAGCATCTGGGCCGAGTCGAATTCGAATTTCTTCGACAACCTTCCCGACAGCGACTCCTTGGTGCGGAATTTGCCTATGGTTACAAGCTGCGCGTCCTGACTACCAGAGCGGAGTTTGTTCACCAATCGGTTGATACTCATCTCTGGCTCAATTACATAGCGTCCCGGACGCACGTTCTGAGGATATTTCTTGTAGCGGGCAAGCATCGAAAAAAAAGTGGTGTCGGTAAGGCATCCGCTTTCGCAAAGACTGTGCATCACGTCGTCGTAGTTCGAACCCGTGTGTATGTAAAGCACATACTTCTGCGTCAGGGCGACTCTTTTGTTGTTCAACGCCCACATCGCCGCCAAAGTGCCCACAAACGCCACCACACAGATGGCGGCTGCTATGTAGATGTATATTTTTTTGCGGCTCTTGCCTTTCTTGCTTTTTCTCCCTTTTGGCATCTGATTTATTATTGTTGTTTATGCAGAATTCTAGTTGCACGCAGTGTGTTATTTCAGGTCTCTACTGACCACAGAATACTGACCACTGACCACTAATTTCAACTTTCAATTATCAATTTTCAACTTTTCGAAATCCATTTCCTTATATTGTCCATCACGATGTCGGCGCGTATGTCGAAGGCCTCGCGGGTGGCGTAGCCTATGTGTGGCACCATAACACAGTTGGGCGCATCGCATAGCGGATGTGACACTGGAAGAGGAGGTTCGGTTTCGTATACGTCGATGCCGGCACCGGCAATCTTGCCCTGTTTCAGCATCTCGGCTAGGGCGTCGATGTCCACAACGTTGCCACGGGCGGTGTTTATCAACACTGCGGTAGGTTTCATCATGGCAAGCTGCTCACGGCCGATAAGGTGGTGAGTCTCTTTGTTCAGCGGCACATGCAGGGTGATGATGTCGGAGTTTCTCATCAGCTCGTCGAGGGTGACATATTTTGCGCCGAGCTCCAAAACGTTTTGACGTTCGGTGCGACTGTATGCCAGCACGTTACATCCGAAAGCCTTAAGCAGACGTATGGTCTGTGTTCCGATGGCTCCGGTGCCTACTACGCCCACGGTTTTTCCGCCGAGCTCAAGGCCGAGGTAGTTAGCGCGGGTGCCGCCGTTGCGTATCTGGCTGTCGAAACGGCTTATCTTGCGGTACACGTCGAGCATCATTCCGATGGCCAGCTCGCTCACGGCCACGGTGCTGTAGCCAGAGGCGTTCATAACGGTGATGTCGTGGTTCTTGCAGTAGTCCAAATCGATGTGGTCGAGGCCGGTGAAAGCAACGGACAGAAGTTTCAGGCTCGGACAGCGGCTCATGGTATTCGCCGAGAGTTTTATGTTGGAAATCACCACTATATCGGCATCTCCGATACGACGGGCGAGTTCGTCGGGATTTTCGTTGCGGTCGGTGAAAAACACAAACTCGTGTCCCTGCGCGTTGAATTCCTTTTGCAGTTGCTCAAATTGTGCATTGTTTATTCCAAGAGGTTCTACGGTAACTATTTTCATATATTTGTGGTTTTTATTATTATTCGTATTACTAATCACTAAATATTAAACTCGTCCCAATCCAAGTGGAAAGGGTATTTTTTTCGGTAGCGTTCGAGGTTGGGGTAGCTGAGTTTCAGCACCTTGACCATCTCTTTGTTTTCGTCGAGCTGATGGATGATGTTCCCGTTGGGACTTATCACCATCGAGTTGCCGGAGTGTGGCGTGCCAAGGGCGTCGTCGCCCACGCGGTTTACACCTATGGTATAGCACTGGTTTTCGATGGAACGTGCCTGCAACAGCCGTTGCCACGCCTTGGCGCGGGTGGCGGGCCAGTTGGCGACGAAAACGGCGATGTCGTATAGGAAACCATTGTCGTTGAAGCGGTTGCGTGTCCAAACAGGGAAACGCAGGTCGTAGCAAACGAAGGGTTGGATTTTCCAGTCGTCGATTTTTACAGTCAAAAGGTGGTTGCCGCAGGTAACATCTTTCGACTCGCTGCTCAGACGGAAAGTGTGGCGTTTGTTGTAGAAATTACAGAGTCCTTCGCTGGAAACGCAGTAAAGGCGGTTGTAAACCCGTCCTTCGTCAACTGTGTAGCAACTGCCCATTATCACTGTGGAGAGTTTTTCGGCCCATTTCTTCACCCATTGGAAAGTGGGGCCGTCGTTGGGCTCGGCAAGAGCTTTGGCGTTGGGCGAGAATCCGGTGTTGAATGTCTCCGGAAGTATCACCAAATCAACAGGTTCGTCAATTTGGGCAAAGAGTCTCTCCAAACGTTCGAAATTGGCGTTTTTGTCCTCCCAAACGATGTCCTGTTGTACTATGGCAACATGTAAATCGTTGTTGTTCATATCATTGGCAGTTGCAGACGCGTGTCATTTTCTTTTTTGGTGTTGGAATCAAGTCTTTTATGTCGAGCTGGTCGTCGTAGGTGAGTGGATTGGCACGCAAGTCGATGATTTCCAGAGTAGTGTCGAGATTTCTGAAGCTGTCGGGGAGTTTTTTGATGCCGTTGGACAGCATCAGCAGCTCGCGCAAGTTGCTCATTTCGCCCATCTCGGCAGGCAGTTCCAAAATGCGGTTGCGCGAAAGCACCAAAACGCTGATATTGCGCAAGTTGACAATCTCCTTGGGGATGGAGTCGAGGCGGTTGTGGTTAAGGTTGAGGTATGTGAGGCTTGTGAGTGTGCCAATCTCTTTTGGGAGCGAGTGCATTTTGTTCCAGCTGAGGTCGAGACGCTCCAAGTTGTGCATTTGAAGTATTACTTTAGGAAACTCTTTCAAACCTTTGTGTTTCAATGTTAAAGCATATACACTATCGTAGTTGGTTATTTCTTCGAGCGAGGTATAAACACGTCCGCGTTGGGCGTAGACACAGCTCAAAACTGCGGTGGCCAATATGACAAAAACAATGGCTTTTTTCATACGGCCGTCATTTTGTGAGTGTTGAAATAGTTCAGGCAGGCATCCTTGTCCGCAACCAGCTGGTTGGCAAGGGCTTGCGGCGTGTCGAAACGACGTATGTCGCGCAGACGCTCGAGAAACGAGAGTGATATGGTTTTGCCGTAGATATCTTGGTGGAAATCGAAGATATGGACTTCCAAAGTGCTTTTTCCGCTGTTGAAGGTGGGTTGTGCCCCCACGTTGCACATGGCTTTAAACTGTTGATCATCAATGCAAACCGTAACACAGTAAACACCTTCTGAGGGGAGCATTTTCAAAGTTTCGGAGCATTTGATGTTGGCAGTAGGGAAATCCAGAGTGCGACCGATCTTACGGCCTTCCACCACGGTGCCTTCCACGCTGTAGCTGTATCCCAACATCCTGTTGCACAGCGAAATATCCCCACGTGCAAGGGCTTTGCGTATCTGTGTGGAGCTTATTTCGATGCCGTCGCACAAAATACTTCCTTCGGTGCGTATAGCAAAGCCGGAAGCCTCGGCAAGGGTGAAAATTTGGTCGAAATCGTTGTGGGCTTTGTTTCCGAACATATTGTCGTAGCCCAGCAGAAGTCCTTTTATGGCAAGACTCCCCACAAGGTACTCCTTGGCGAACTGGCAGGCGGAGAGGGCGGCCACTTCGGGTGTGAAATGTATTTCAAGCACATCGCCGATGCCACAGTGCTCCATTATTCGGTAACGTTCGGCGTTGGTGTTCAGCAGATGGAAATCGCTGTTTCCGTTAGAAAGGACGAGCCTTGGATGACGGTCGAGAGTGATGGCCAGAGGCTTTGTGCCAAGCTCTTTGGCAAAACTGCACAGCGACAGCAAAACCCTACGGTGGCCAAGGTGAACACCGTCGAACATGCCAACCGAGACAACAGCCCCTTGGGGTAAGTCCGAAATATCTTCGAGAGTGTGGATACGTATCACTGTTTGTAATATATTGAATATAAACGTTTTGCCAGTATTGCCAATATTTGTTGGCGAAATGCAAATTTACGCTATTTTTTTGACAAAATCCAATGTTAATTTTATTTCTTTATTATTTGGAAATGTAAAATAAAAATAGTAACTTTGTAGCTTCATTATTAACAACACTTTATTGTTATATTGGTATAATAGATTGATTTTAAAAAAAATACATATTTAATAAATACTTATGAGAAAAGCGTTTTTGTTTGTGGCTTCACTTGTGTGTGGATCATTGGCATTCTCCCAGACTTTTGTCTCGACCACACCTTCTAATAAAAAAGTTGTTATTGAGGAATTTACTGGCATCAACTGCGGTTGGTGTCCCCAAGGTCACCTTTATGTCAACCAAATCATGGCCGCCCATCCCAACCAAGTGTTTGCTATTAACATACACGCTGGCGGCTATGCGGCAAACACATATACGACTACCGACGGAGAACGTATCCGCGCCAATTGGAACGTCACATCTTTTCCTTCGGGTATGGTCAACCGCACCATATTCAATACCGCCTCATCGCCGGTATATGGTCGAAACAGTTTTTCCTCATATGCCAATGCAGCCCTTAGCCAACGTGCCTGCGCAAATATCGCGGCTCGTTGTACAATAGATTGTGACACACGTATTATGACAGTGAATGTGGAGCTTTTCTACACCGACAGCAGCCAAGTGGACACCAACTATCTTAGCGTTGCTCTTTTGCAGGACAATATATTAGGTCCCCAGTCGGGTTCATCGCTCAATCCTGATCAGATTGTTGGCGACCAGTACAACCACATGCACATGTTCCGCGGCATGGTGAACGGCAGCACTTGGGGCGACACTATCGCCACAACCGACAGCGGTTCATTCGTCTCCAGGACATACACATACACCATTCCCGCCACTATCAGCAACGTGCCAGTGCTTTTGAACGATTTGTCTGTGATAGCTTTCGTTGCCGAAGGAAAAGCAAATATCATAAATGTGTGCAAAGCCGACATTACCTACCTCAACGGCGTTCCGACTTTGACAAAGATGGCCATGAGTGAACATGAGAGCTGTAATATGGAATTCCCGACCTACGTTTCTGTATACAATTTGGGACAAGACACTGTCCGTTCACTTGAAATCAGATACGGCACTACAGTCCGCGGTAGTTACACCATGACACATTCGGGGATGAATCTCGGATATATGGAAAGCGACACCATTCACCTGCCCGTGATAACAGGTCTTTTCTCGTCAGGCTCCAATTATACTGGGTATGCCAAAATCATTGGCATAAACGGTGTGGCTGTTGACTACGACTCCATCACTTGCACTCTAAAAAAGTACAAGAAAAATGCCGTGGGCGACACGCTTACTTTCGAACTCACAACCGACAGATATGGCAGCGAAACGACTTTCAAATTCATTCATATCGACCGCAGTGTTGTGCTTTCGGGTGGGCCGTATCCTAACGATACAATAATAACAGACATAATAAAACTGGCGGTTCCACACGACGGATGCTACATACTCGAAGTTTACGATGCTGCTGGTGATGGCATTAACAGTGGCTATGGCAATGGCAATTTCAAACTTTCCGACAACACAGGCACCGTGCTCAGCGACAACGGACGTTTTGGCACCTTGGCACAGTATTTCATCAACTGCTCGGGCACATCAAACGACATAGAGACAGCCTCAGCTATCGACTTCGCAATTTATCCCAATCCCGTAAGCAACACATTGAACATCGATTGTGACCAAGAAGTGTCGAAAATCGAAGTGTTTGATATGCAGGGCAAAAAGATGACAATTGCCGACAATGCAACAGCCATCAACGTATCCACTCTGGACAAAGGCATCTACTTGGTACGCATAATTACCAACGAAGGTGTAGGTGTACGGACTTTCGTAAAAGAATAAACGACCAAAACAATAAAAATTATGAAAAAAACACTCTCACTTTTGGCAGTGACGTTTCTTGCGGCAGGACTTTGTATGTACTCTTGCACCAAAGAAGAAAAAGAGAGTTCGTCAACAACACCGATGAACCAAGACCCAGAACAGGATCCAAACCAGGACCCTGTTGCTGATACACTTGTGGTGAATGTTTCAAGAACTCCCTCCACAAGAAATGTTCTTATAGAGGAACTGACGGGCAACCATTGTGGCTATTGTCCTCTCGGACACAAGGCCGCCAACGAAGTGGTTGCGGCACATCCGGGCAAAGCCTTCGTGATAAACTACCATGTACCCGGCGGTTTAGCCGATGCTTATACAACAACTGCAGGTGCCGTGTACAATAGTATTTTCAATGTGGACAACACTGGTCATTACAGCATACCTGCAGGAACTATAAACCGCCACGATTTTAATACAGGTAATGGAAAACTCACTTTGGACCGAGGAAATTATGCTCTGGCTGCAAACCAGATACTCACTATGAATGCTTGCGCCAATGTAGCTGCCGCCGCCTCCATTAACAGAAGCACACGCGAGTTGAAAGTCAAGGTACAAGTGTATTTCACAGCCGACGGCACTGCCAACACGTACAAACTGTATGCGGCTCTTATTCAGAATAATGTATTAGGATATCAGTCGGGAGCCAGTGGTAATCCCGACCAAGTGGTTGGTTCACAATACCGCCACAACGAGATGTTCCAGAAATTCATTTCACACTTCAGATATTCAGCTGTGTCTCACACATATTCCGCAGGTGACGACATTTCGGACGTAACAGAAGGTTCGCTGTTCGAAAAGGAATACACCTACACTATTCCAGAATCCTTCAGGGATACAGAAAACAACAACTCCGTAACAGCTGTGTTGGAAGATCTCGAGGTTATCGTATTTGTAGCCGAAGGCGAACGCGAGGTGATAAACGTTTGCAAAGCACCCATTGTTATCAAGTAAATAATTAAAAATCAAAATCATAAAAATCAAATCACAATGAAAAAAACATTCAGAATTTTAGGACTTGCCCTTGTGGCAACAGGTCTGCTCTTCGCCGGCTGTAATAAAGCCGAAGAAGAAGAGGAGGAAGAAGAAGGTGCATCTACATCTTTGGAAGTAAATGTATCCCAAACACCTTCTACAAAAACCGTTCTTATCGAAGAATTCACCGGCGACCGTTGCGGATACTGCCCTTACGGACACAAATACGCAAACGAGGTTAGCGAATCTTTGGGAGACAAGTGCTGTGTGATAAACTACCATGTGAAGCTTGGCGAGCTGGCTTTGCATTATCGCACACAATTTGGAACCACGCTTAACGGCAATTTCAATGTGGAAAATGGTTCTTCCGGCATACCTGCTGCATTATTTAACCGCACCGATTTTTCCGGCTCTGGTGGAAAGATCACGAAGGGTATCAACACATCTTCTAACACATATTCTTCTTGGGCCAATCAGGTAGCCGCTCAACAGGCTTGTGCCAACATCGCCGCAACAGCAGTTATCAACAAAAGCAGCCGCCAACTCACAGTCCGTGTGAAAGTGTATTACACCGCCGACGGTACCGGTTCGTCCAACAAACTTAATGTAGCAATCATCCAAAACAACATTATGGGAACACAGTCCGGCGCTTCGGCCAATCCTGCACAGGGTACTCAATCAGAATATCGCCACATGGAAGTGTTCCGCGATTTCCTGACAGGCCAATGGGGTGAAGCCATTTCGCCTGTAACCCAAGGTACTACAATCGACAAAACCTACACCTACACTATTCCTGAAGCTTACACTGACACTTATGGCAACACATCAGAACCTGCAGTTCTTGAAAACCTCGAAGTGATTGCGTTTGTGGCAGAAGGTAATACAAATGTTATAAATGCTTGCAAAGCAAAACTGACATTGAAATAATAAAAGCAATCAAAAAACAAGAAAAAGGGGAGAACGAAATTTCTCCTCTTTTTTATTGCA
This sequence comes from Bacteroidales bacterium, assembly GCA_016283745.1. Lineage (GTDB taxonomy): Bacteria > Bacteroidota > Bacteroidia > Bacteroidales > P3 > UBA1219. The sequence continues at coordinate 20,587 of JAEENM010000117.1, forward strand.
ACACACAACAAAAGCAGGCGGACCACGTTATTACTATTTATAGTATTAAAATCGAAGAAACGATGAAAAACTTTTTCATACCGGCAGTCGTGGCCTTGATGGTTGTTGGCGCCACTTTAACGGGATGCAACTGCCAAGACGACATTAAAGACGACACCGCTTTTGCAGCATCGGTAACGGCCTCCACCGTGCCGCAGGAAAAAAACGCCTTTGTGGAACTTTTCACAGGCGTAAAGAGCGAGCAAAGCGCCGAGGGACACCGTATTCTCAACGGCTTGATGGTAACGCACCCTGGCAGAATTTTCTGTATGAACATACACACTGGCGTATATGCCGACAACACTTACACCACGGATTTCGGTAACGAGCTGCTGCGTCAGGCCGACATAAATGCCTTTCCAGCAGGCACGGTAAACCGTCAGGTTTTCGAGACTTACGCAATGGACACCGTCAACCAAGGCACAGCCATTCCTATCAGGTATATCGCCAACGCCTGCGACCTTGTAATGGCTCAGTCTGCTCCCGCCAACCTCGATGCCAAAGCCGAAATCAACGCTCAGACACGTGAGCTGAAGGTGGCTGTGGCAATATATTATACCGAATCGGAGACGGACACGTTGATCTCTACCCACAAACTCAACGTGGCTCTGCTCGAGGACAGCATCTGGGGCGAACAGCTGGGTGGCTCCACTCTGAATCCTACACAGTACGATTTCAACAACGCCAAATATTGCCATTCTAATATGCTCCGTCACCTCGTCACCGACCAATGGGGCGTGGATATCGTCCCCGAGACAGGAAAACAGATCCGCAGGGTGTTCGTTTACACTATCCCTGAACAGATATCGGGCGTGGATGTCAATCTCGACCATCTGAAAATCGTCGTGTTTCTGGCCAAAGGCAAACAGAATGTGATAAACGCCTGCGCGGCACCGATAAAGATTAATTAGTGAATAGTGATTGGTGATTAGTGATGTGAAGGTGTTAAGATGTGAAAAAGTTCAACTGCAAACTGCAAACTGCAAACTCAAAACTAAATCCGAGTTCCGAATTAAAAATAACTTTCAATTTTCAACTTTTAACTTTCAACTTTTATGAATCGTGGATTTGGAAGCGACAATCATTCGGGTATCTCTCCCGAAATACTTGAGGCGATAGGCAAAGCCAACACCGTCCACGCTTTGGCTTACGGCGAGGACGAATACACCGTCGCTCTGGAAAAGGAGATAAAACGTCATTTCGGCCAGCAGGCCACTATCTATCCCGTTTTCAACGGCACGGGAGCCAACGTTCTTTGCATCGACGCCATGTTGCGTTCGCACAACGCCGTTATCTGCGCCGAGACCGCCCATATCAACGTCGACGAGTGCGGTGCACCGCAACGTATAACGGGTGCCAAACTGCTCACCGTGGCCACTCCCGACGGCAAACTCACTCCCGAGATGATAAAACAGCACCTGCACGGCATCGGCTTCCAGCATCACTCACAACCCCGCGTGGTTTCAGTGGCGCAGTCCACAGAACTGGGCACTCTGTACACCTTGAAAGAACTGAAGACATTGTCCGATTTCGTCCATGCCAACAACATGCTTCTTCATATCGACGGAGCTCGTCTGGCCAACGCCGCCGTGGCTCTAGGCTGCACTTTCCGCCAGATGACCACCGACATCGGAGCCGACGCCGTTTCATTCGGCGGCACCAAAAACGGCCTGATGATGGGGGAGAGCGTAGTGCTTCTCAATCCTGCTCTGAACGAGGATTTCCTCTACCGTCGCAAACAGGCCATGCAGCTCTGTTCCAAGATGCGTTTCGTGTCTGCGCAGTTCCTCGCATATCTCGAAAACGACCTCTGGCGCCGCAACGCCGAGCATTCCAACGCCATGGCACAACTCCTTTACCAACAGGTGAAAGACCTGCCCGGACTTGAGATAATGTATCCCGTTCAGGTGAACGCAGTTTTCGCCAAACTGCCGCACGAGGTGTGGACCAAACTGCTGGAGCATTACTTCTTTTACGACTGGGACGAGGCCGAAAATGTGGTGCGATGGATGTGCAGTTTCGACACCCAAAAAGAGGATATTTTGCAGTTTGTTGAGTGTTTGAAAGGCATTTTGAACGACTACAACAATAAGAAATAAAAACCGCATACGCTCTGTATTGTTTTGCTAAACAACAAATTACGGCCATCGCAAAAATAATTGGCAAAAAATATTTGGCAGAACGGAAAAAAAAGCGTACTTTTGCACCCGATTTCGAAATTAATTTTTATCGGAATTGGCCCCTTAGCTCAGTTGGTTAGAGCATCTGACTCATAATCAGGGGGTCCTAGGTTCGAGCCCTAGAGGGGCCACAAATGACGAGGTTTTAGCCTCGTCTTTTTTTTGCGACAACTCAAAAACGCATTTGCTTTTCCATAAAAAAATCGTAAATTTGCAAAAATATGAAATTTAGCATATAAATATTTAGAAAGTTAAAAACCAAACATTTATGGCTTTTCTTAACGAATACGACAAATTGAACATAATAGGAAAGGGCGGTTTCGCCACCATATGGAAAGTTCGACACATAAAACTCGGATATGTGCGTGCCATAAAAGTCTCGAACGAAATGGTGGAGGACGAGAACGACCCTGCATATCAGTCGTTTCTGAACGAATGCAAGGTGCTGCTGAAAATCGGCAACGGCTCGCACCCCAATATCGTGCATATCTACCAACCACGTCTTATCGAGAATCGCGCCATAGTGGAGATGGACTATGTGGATGGCGAGACCTTGAACGAATACATTGCCCGCAAACATTTTGTTCCTATCGACGAGGTATTTCGTTTTGCCGATGAGATTGTGAGAGCGTTGGCCTACTGTCACTACGACATCTACAAGTTTCTGATGGACCCCAATGTGGACAACATTAAGAGCGATCCCAACGACGGACGAAAATATATCATTGACAAAGCTACCGAACAAGAATTGGTAGCCAAATACGCCGTCACACACAACGATTTGCACTCAAATAACGTGATGCGCCGCAACTACGACGGCAGTTTTGTTCTGTTGGATTTTGGATTGGCAATACAAAACGGAAAGGCAGTGAAAAGCAGCTCGCGAAGGGGAGGGGCTTTGGAATATATGTCGCCGGAAAAATTCGATGACAGTAGCGTAATATCCACACAGTCGGATGTTTACAGCCTTGGCATTCTTTTGTGCGAAATCCTTGCCGGCAGAGTGCCTTTCCTACTCGACGACAAAGCTTATGAAAGCAATCCTACAGTCGCCGGATTTGAAATGATGAAATTCCACAAAGAAACCCCTCCGCCACCCATCGAACCGCTACGCCGCGAGGCTTTCGAAAAAGCCAATCCTCGTCAGACATACATCAAAGACTATCCCGAATGGCTTGAAAACGTTATTATGCGCTGTCTCGCCAAAAATCCAGCCGAACGCTACGCCAACGCCAAAGAAGTGTTCGACGACATACAGAAACATAAAAGCGAAAAGCCGTCGACAAGGGATGACAATTCTTTGCTAAATGACTTGGAAAGACTTAAAAACGACAACCAACGCCTTGCTGCCGAAAACGAAGAACTTTACAAACGGATCGAAAACACAAGCGACACAAACATGTCCCTCAACGACCAAATCGACAGCTCAGACAGATATGTCGCACAACTGGAAAATGAAAAAAGTCGCCTGTCATCAAAGATTGCCAGCTTGGAACAAGAGTTCCAAAACATAAAATCTGAAGGTAATAACGATGCTCAACCTGTTTACATAAAAAGAAATCCGATGGGCTGGATGGTAGCCACTTTCCTTTTGATAATTGTTGCGGTGTTTTTCGCTTCAGGAATGGTTTATTTTATGCTAAAATAAAAACACATAACAGTCAGCTAAATGAAGACATTTTTGCACAACATCTTTTTTTTTGTAATATTATTCCCGCTGTTCTTTACTTCGTGCAATGACAAGGATAAGGAACCCTCACGATTGAAAAACATTGTGTCCATCTACGGACGTCCCGACTATGAAGAGAAACAGGGATTTCTTCCTGTTGAGATTTTCCGCAAGGACGACGGCTGGTACGCACATTACATCACAAGAACGGGCAAACCCTTGGCCGACACCAAATTGAATGTCCGGTACTACGACAATGACACCACTGTCGTTTATTTCGACGAAATCTCCGACGGTCCTGCCGGTTATTACACCCTTTATTTTATGGATTATGGCCGTTTGATGTACACTTCATCGCAAGGCGAGAAGTACGACTACGGAGTGTATTTCTATGGTAACAGTTTCGATGTGGGCGACATAGAAAAGGCGTTGAGACGCATCAAAAAAATGGAGCCCGATGTTTTCCACAGCACGGAGTACATCGCCGACAGTTTGAAACATTTGATTAAATACAATCCCGCTACGCTAGAATATCCGATGGATTCTATTGATTTGTCCGATTTTTGGATGGAAACACAAACTTCGCCGGACGGCAAACTGCGTATCTATTGCATAAGATATTATTTTGGCGGATGCGGACACGGCAATCATCCAGAAATGATTGTAGCACAATACAATGCGGACGGAAATGTGGTGTTTGTCGATGATTTTTCATTCACCGACTACGAATACGAACATAGTTATAGTTTCCCGCATATTCACATCACTATATTAGGTCAGCAGGATGATGGTGATAATACGTTATATCTCACCGAAACAATGACTTACGATGAATATTCCGACGGAGCGATACACAAGATACTTCGTGCATACGCCATAGAAAACGGCGGACTTGTGCAGAAAAACGTCTTCAAAACCGCCACAAAAGCCATCTCCGAAATCGATGTCAGTTTTTTAGCCGAAGACCGCCACTCCCTGGATGCCGTTATGTTCCGCCATATTCCCGACACAAAGACCATCCTTGTGCCGCTGCTGAAAACCGAAAAGTTGGAAGGGCCAGTCACTCAATGCATTGTCTATCAATGGGATGGAAAATATTTCTCGTACAAAGGCACTGAACCCGCAACCAAATACAAAAAATAAACGACCATGAAACGCGTTTTGCCACTCTTTATATATGTGTTACTGTCAATTACAGCCTTTTCGCATACTCCCGACACCACAAGGCACAGCAAAGTGAGTCTTAGTACTGAGTTCGAACATTTTTTCAGGGACAACGAGTTTTCGGCCGAGAAAATTAGCGGCTACACCTTGCCGGGATTCTATTTTCGTCCACGGGTGGTGTGGAAGGTGGAAAAGCGTGTGCGACTGGAGGCCGGACTGCACTGGCTGCACTACTGGGGCGCTACTTCATATCCGGAGAGGATTTCATTCACTGCCTTTCCCGAAATGGGGGAGGGGGCGCGCCCAAGCCACGTGCTGCCGTGGATGCAGGCTCGTGTGGATGTTCTGCCACAACTGTCGTTTGTATTCGGTAGTTTGGAAAACAAAGACGGTCACAGACTTCCGCGTCCGCTCTACGACCCCGAGCTGCTTTATGCCGCCGACCCCGAGGCAGGGATTCAGATGTTGCTCGATTTCAAATACTTCGACGCCGACATCTGGATGGATTGGAAGGAGTTTATTTTCCGCGGAAGCGAAACGCAGGAACGTTTCATTTTCGGTTTTTCGGGAAAAACGGATTTGTTGCAAGACAAGCTGGTAAACCTGTCGATACCCGTCAACGTGCTTGCGCAACACACTGGCGGCGAGATGCTTGCACAAGAACTCGACCCGATCACGGTGTTCAACTTTGCGGGTGGCGTGGAGCTGACTTACAATGGTAGGGTGCGGTTAAAAGCCGGCTGCAATTTGATGGGCTTTGTCCACAACGGCAATGCCGCACTGCCTTTCCGTCAAGGCTGGGGCCTTTATCCACACATAGGAATGGACTTCAAAGGCCTTGCGTTCGACATCGCCTATTGGCACGGCGACGACTTTGTGCCGTTGCTCGGAAGTCCGCATTTTTCAAGCATTTCGGTAAACACCCCCGGACTTGTGTTCGACCCGATGGACATGCTTGTCGTCAACGCCTCGTACCAAATGCGACAGTTCCGCTACACCACGCTTACGTTCGACGCCCTGTCGTACATCTATTTCCCGTATTCCGGCGACCGTCCGGGCTACACGAAAGTGGAGAGGGGAGCGGCGGCCAGCTTTTCTTTCGGTTTCAATCTGAAAATAAACCCTCTGCAGCCACTACAACGAAAAAAGTCGTTAAAGAAGGCTATATCTATGCCTAATTTCTGAACGATTTCAGAAGTGTTTTGCAAAAATAAAAAAGGCATAGAAACAAGTGCCTCTATGCCAAGTGTATAAAATTAGAAGAAGATTCTAGTTGAAAATGTCTTTCATCTTGCTGAAAAAGCCTTTTTCCTGCTTTGTGGGATTGGGTTGGAAATTGGGCGAATGACGCAGTTTTTCCAGAATTTCACGTTCCTCTTTGTTGGTGGCCTTGGGTATCCAAACGTTGATACTCACAAGCATGTCGCCTGTGCCGTAGCCGTTCACATCGGGCAGACCTTTGCCTCTGAGCCTTAATATCTTACCAGAAGGAGTACCGGGTTCTATCTTCATTTTTACCTTGCCCTGCAAAGTGGGTATCTCAAGGCTGGTGCCGAGGGTTGCGTCAACAAAGTTGATGTAGGCGGTGTATAGAAGGTTGTTTTCCTGACGTTCGAAGGTGTCGTGGGGCAGCTCCTCTATTTGTACTATAAGGTCGCCGGGGACGCCGTTGTGCGGACCCGCATGGCCTTTGCCGCTGAGCTGGAACTGCATTCCTTCGGCCACTCCGCGGGGGATGGGAACGGTTACCACCTCTTCGGATAGCTGTACGCCTTCGCCGTTGCAGTCGGGACATTTGTGTTTCACAATCTTGCCCAAGCCGTTGCAGTGCGGGCATGTGGACTGTGTCTGCATCTGTCCGAGGATGGTGCGGCGCACCTCAACCACAACGCCTGCGCCGTGGCAGTGTCCGCAAGTCTCCATCTCGCCGTCCTTGGAGCCGGAGCCGCGACAGGTCTTGCAGGTTACATATTTCTTTACTTTGTATTTCTTTTCAACGCCCTGCGCGATGTCTTCGAGGGTTACTTTGGCTTTGATACGCAGGTTGCCGCCGCGTTGCACACGTTGCTGCGAGCGTCCGCCGCCGCCTCCGAAACCGCCGAAGCCGCCAAATCCGCCACCTCCGAAATTGAAACCGCGTCCGAACACGCTGTTCAGTATGTCGTTGAGGTCGAAATCGGCGAAACCGCCACCACCGAAACCGCCTGCGCCGCCTTCTACTCCTGCATGGCCGAACTGGTCGTAACGTGCCTTTTTGTCAGGGTCGCTGAGGACGGAATAAGCCTCGGCGGCCTCCTTGAATTTCTCCTCGGCCTCTTTGTCGCCGGGGTTGCGGTCGGGATGGTATTTCAAAGCAAGTTTGCGGTAGGCCTTTTTCAGGTCTTCCGTAGTGGCGTTTTTGTCAACGCCCAGAACTTCGTAGTAATCTCTTTTTGCCATAATTCACTTTTGCCTTTCTAAATTGCGACAACCACTTTCGAGAAACGCAACACTTTGTCGTTCAGGTAGTAGCCTTTCTCCACCACATCAATAACCGTGCCTTTCTGCGACTCCTCGGCGGCGGGGAACTGGGTTACGGCCTCGTGTATGTTTACGTCGAAAGCAGCACCTTTGGCCTCTATCTCTTTCAGACCTTTCTGCTGGAGTATGTTCATCAGTTTGTTGTAGATAAGCTGCACGCCTTCGCGCGAAGCCTCGTCGGTCATCGACTGGAGGGCTCTTTCAAGGTCGTCAATAACGGGGAGTATGGCTTTAATGGTGTCGGAGGCGCCGTTGATAAGCAGGTCCGCTTTCTCTTTGGTGGTGCGCTTGCGGTAGTTCTCGTACTCCGAATAGGTACGCAGGTATTTGTCGTTCAGTTCGTTGAGTTTCTCGCCGAGCTCCTGAATCGTCTCTTTGTCGCTTTTGTGGTGTTTTTTGTTTTTCTTTTCTTCGTTTTCGTTATTCGCCTCAGGCTGTGGAGTCTCGACATTTTCGTCGGGCTGTGCCGAGGTGTTTTCCTCGTTCATTTCAACATCTTGAGGGTCAGTATTTTTTGTGTTTTCGTCCATTGCGGTGTGTTTGTTTTTATTTTTTTTGAATATCATTTTGTATGACAGTTTTTTATGATTCAAAAACTTTGCCAAGGGGCAATATTATGACAAAATGTCATTTTTTGGACTCTTTGTTTGTGGTTTCGGGGGTTGTCCAAGTATAGATGTCAGCTTTTGTGCGCGGACGTATGTCGCCGTACCATTGGAATCCTTTGATGAATTTCTCGCTTTGGGGGAGGCTCAACGGTGGATAGGCTTTCATGTCGGGATTGGTGTAGGTGGCCACACGGTAGGGCTTGCGGTTGCGTATGTAGATGCGCATGTCGGAGCCGACACCGACATTCACGCCCATCAGCTCCTGCGTTTTGTCGGCCTTGTCCTCGGTGAGATAATAAACCGACTGTGCGTTGCCTAGCACGTCGGCGTAGGTGGGCTCGCCCTCGGTGAAATAGACAACGCCTTTCTTACCTTTGACTTGGTTGTACTGCGTTTCGGCAACTTTCTGACTTACAAAGGCATTGCCGTTGAGGTAAACGTTTTTCACTCCATTGGTGTCCATTTTCATCACAATGGTGTCGGCGGTGCACTGCGAGCTGTCGTACCACGCGATAGGGGTGTAGTAGAGGGTGAGCAGCGAGTCGGCGATGTTGTAAAAAGCCGAGTCGCACTGCCCCTGCACGTCGCTGCGGAACAGTCGCACTTTGTGGTAGGCGCTCACGGTCTGTATTTCGTTGTCGTCGTTGATGGTGGAATAGACGGTGTCGCTGTGCATAAACAGAGTGTCGTTTTTGTCGTTCACAAAATGAGCCGTGGCGCTGTCGGTGAGGTAATTGTAATGGTTTTGTCCGTCGGTTTCGCCGTAATGGCCGGTGCAAAAGATATTGTTAGCCGAATCCCAGATATTAACGTTGTGTTTGGCAATGCCGAACTTGGTGCTGCGGTAGTAGTCGAGTGTGTCGCACGTAAGACGCTGGTTGCCATTGTATATGGTCGATTTTTTCACCGAAGTGGCGTGACGGTCGTCGGTGTTGTAGGTGCCGTTTTCACTATATATTATAGTACTGTCGTTGGTGAAAATATGAGTTGGGCCGTGGAACACCGCAAGTTTGGTGTTTGTGTTGTAAGTCATTGTGTCGGAGGTGAGTACCGTTGTGGAGTCAGTAAGCATCACGTCGTCGTAGATAAAAAACTCGTTTTTGTCGGCGTAGTATAGGCCGTTGTAGCTGTCGAGGGTTTTGTCGCCGTTCACAGCGTGTCCGTGATAGGTGTATTTTGCCGTCTCGGTTCTTCTGTTGTACG
>JAEENM010000118.1 GCA_016283745.1 Bacteroidales bacterium
ACGTTTTCGCAGATGGTGGTGAAATTGGATATTTCCACGTTTTTGCCTATCTTGGCTTCTGGGCTGATGTCGCGCAAATTTGTTTGCATCACGGTTTATGTTTTTATCCGTTATTGTCTTTTAGAAACTTGTGCCATAAGCAGTGCTTCGCACACGAGAGTCTGTCCCACGTAGGCCTTGCCTTGCATCTTGATGATGCCGCGGCGCATGGGCTCGGTGAGTTTGAGTTCCAGCACTAGGGTGTCGCCTGGGACGACGAGTTTGCGGAATTTCACGTTGTCGATGGTGAGGAAGAAAGTGGAGTAGTTCTCGGGGTCGGGCACGCCTTTAAGCACCAGCACGCCGCCTACCTGCGCCATTGCTTCTATCTGCAACACGCCGGGCATTACGGGCTGGTTAGGGAAATGGCCTTGGAAGAAAGGCTCGTTTGTGGTAACGTTTTTGACGCCAACCACGTAGTCGTCGCCTATTTCGATGATTTTGTCGATAAGCAGGAATGGGTAGCGGTGGGGGAGCAGCTTTTTGATACCGAGTATGTCGTACACCGGTTCTTTGTTGAGGTCGTATTGTTTGGGGGTTTTGGCCAGTTTTTCGAGGTGTTTTTTGATGGCTTTGGCAAAGGCCACGTTGGAGGTGTGTCCGGGGCATTTTATCATAAAATGTCCTTTCAGGTTGTGGCCGATGAGCGACACGTCGCCGAGGAAGTCAAGGAGTTTGTGGCGGGCGGGCTCGTTGTCGAAATGTTTTTTTACGTTGTTGAGTATGCCTTGTTTTACCTGTATCTTGTTGATGTCCTTGTTGAACAGTTCGGCGAGGTGCTGCAGCTGTTCGGTGGAGAGCTGTTTGTTTACAAAGACGAGGGCGTTGTCCATGTCGCCGCCTTTGATAAGGTTGTTGGCGAGCAGGAACTCAAGTTCGTCGATGAATACGAAGGTGCGGCAGGGGGCTATCTCGGCTGCGTAGTCGGAGTGTTCGGTGTATTGTGCTATCTGTTCGCCGAGCACCTGTGTCTTATAGTCGATAACTACGGTGACTTTGAAATCGTTGGAGGGCACCACTATCATCTCCACGCCTTCTTCGGTGTTGTTGTAGCCGATGTTTTCGGGAATAAATGTGTAGGTGCGTTCTTTGGGCAGTTCCACTATGCCGGCTTTTTTTATTTCGTCGGCCCATATTTTGGCGCTGCCGTCGAGGATGGGTATTTCGCCGCCTTCCACTTCGATGATGGCGTTGTCGACTTTCATTCCTTTGAGTGCGGAGAGCAGATGCTCCACGGTGGCTATCTTGACGACGCCTTTGCCGAGGGTGGTGCTGCGCGAGGTGTCGCAAACGTAATCGACGGAGGCTGGTATAGTAACCGGTTGGTCTAAATCGATACGCTTGAAAATGATACCGTTGCAAGCGTCGTTGGGTTTTATGGTTGCAGTGACGGTTTTACCTGTGTGCAGACCCTTGCCGGTCTTCTTTATCTCTTTTTTTATTGTTGTTTGGTAATCCATAAGCAGGGTGCAAAGATACTATTTTTTTTTGAGAAACGGAAGAAAAATGTTTAATAGTTTGATTTTTAGTAAGTTGTTATTTTGTATTTTGTTTTTTTAGTTTGCGGGTACAAATTGATATTTGGTGTTTAGACGGTAGAAATATGCGTTTTGGTTTTCGAAGCCTTTGTCGGGGGCGGAGCGTTTGAAGTAGAAATAGTAGAGCATGCTGTGCCGGCGTTCGGTGTTGGGGTCTTGCCAGAATTTTTCGGTGCCTTTGGAGTTGATGCCCGAAACGAAGTGTATGATGATGTCGTTGCCGAGGGCGGCGTAGTTGCCCATAGGCTCGGTTTTGTATTTTTCTTTGAAACGTTCGATGAAGGCTTTGTGTTTTGGGTTGTTGTAGTCGAGGTAGGAGTTGGAGAGGAAGTGGTAGTTGAGGCGTTGCAGCTGGTTGTAGTCGATGTCCTCGTATTTCGAAGCCCAGTTAGGCATTGTTATCAGCGTGGGGGTGTTCTTTTTTATGGAGAACAGGCGGTTGAGGATGAGGCTCGACTGGGTTTTGTTCTTGTCCTTATTCTGGTCGTAGAGGTTTATGACTATGTTGTCGTCGGCGCTGGCTTTGAGCATTCCCACTAGTTTGGCGTTGGCGCTCCAGTCGAAGATGGTGTATTTTATCTTGTTCTGGTTTTTCAGCTGTTGCTGGAATTCGTCGAGGAAACGTTTTTCGAGTTTGCCGTTGGAGTGCACTATGAAAAGGTTGGGTGACGAGTAGGATTTTGTCACCATGCTAAGCACGGAGCTTATTATGCCTTGGTAGGAGGGAGCCAGTTTCACCACGTAGGGGTTCTGGTCGAGGATTTCGGGACGTGATGAGAAGGGGTTGAGGATGAATACGTTGTTCTGCTGTGCGAGCTGTGCGGCTTTTTCGAAGGCGTTTTTCTCCAGCAGGGCGATGATAAGGTCGGACTGTGCTATGTTGTATGTGGTGAACGACTGTTCCACTTTGTCGGGGAGGTCGCCGGGGATGTCCACCACGTTGAGGATTACGTTGCAACCCTCGTTTTTCAGCGACTCGATGCCAAGAAGCACCCCTTCGTAGAATTGGATGAACTCGAAGGATTTGTATTTGCGTTTTTTACGTTGCTCTATGTCGAATTTCGATGTCGATATTTCGTCGATGTTGTTGAGATACAGGGGTATCATCAGTGTTATGTGGATTTCGCTGTTGCTCACGCGGTTGCGTATCACGAGGTTTGGCGAGGCCACGCTGTTTCCGATGTTGGGTGCTGTTTGCAGCGGCAGTTCGGGGTAGGCCTCCGATGAGCTTTCGGTGGCGGATTGTGGTTGGTAGGTGGTCTGCTGACGGGGTTCTTGTTTGGGTTTGGGGTCGTTTTTGGCTATTTGTACTGGTTCGGGTTGCTGCATAGTGTTGCCTCCGGTCTGGTTAGCTTCATCGTAGTTTTTGGGACCGGAGCCGCTGTTGTCTATTCTGTGGTACTCTGCTTTGGGGTTGCTATTGGAATTCTCTTTGGCGTCTCTTTCTTTGAGTTCCTTCTGCAGTTTTTCCATTTCTTTTATGGCCTTGGCTTCAGCTTCTCTAGCTTCTTTCAGCTGTCTTTCCAGCTCTTTTTTTTCGTTGTCCTCTTTATTGGCTGCCTCTTTTTGCTGTTTTTCTAAAGCTCTTTTCTCCTTGGCCTCTTTCTCGGCAGCCTCTTTCTGTTGTTTTTCTAGCTCTTTTTTAGCCTTGGCTTCTTTTTCGGCGGCCTCTTTCTGCTGTTTGGCTAATTGTTCCTGTTCTTTCTTAGCTTTGGCCTCGGCCTCTTTCTGTTGTTTTTCTAACTCTTTCTTTTCTTTAGCCTCTTTCTCTCTCATCTCTTTCAGGATTCTCTCCTGTTCTTTTCTCTCTTTGGCTTCTGCCTCTTTTTTCTGTTTTTCTAAGTCCTTTTTCTCCTTGGCCTCCTTCTCTTCGAGTTCTTTTTGCAGTTTTTCACGCTCTTTCTTTGCCTTGGCTTCTGCCTCTTGGGCTTCTTTCAGCTGTTTTTCCAGCTCTTTTTTCTCCTTGGCCTCTTTTTGTTTGGCTTCTTTGTCGAGACGATCCTGTTCTTTCTTGGCTTTAGCTTCAGCCTCTTTCTGCTGTTTCTCTAACGCTTTCTTTTCCTTTTCCGTCAGCTGTTTTTCGTTGTTGGTGGACTGTTTGGCGTTCTGATTTTGCTGTTGGGGCTGCGAATTGTCGAGTATGTTTTGTGAGCGCGGTGTGGTGGGTTGCGGCTTTTGCGATTCTTCCTTTTTGGTTTTCTCCATAGGGATTTTTATCACTTCGCCAACTTTGATGTTGTTGTTCTCGATTTTGGGATTAAGTTTCAGTATGTCGTCAACCTCCACCTGATATGTTTTGGCAATGCTGTAAAGCGTATTTCCTTGTTTTACAACATAATAGTGGAATTGTGCCGGTGCCGGTTTTTCGTTGGTCGGCAGAAAAACGGTGTCGCCGATGGCTATTTTGTCGATATCGCTCTTGAGCACGGCGTCGTGGTAGTTCACGCCGTAGGCGCGGGCTATGGAGAACACCGTCTGACCTTTTTCCACCACATGGGCGTAGTAGTTCTTCCCGTTTATCGTCTTTATATCTTTTGTAACGATAACAGGGGTCTGTGCCCAAGTAATCAGGCAGATGGATAACAATGCAAAAAGTGCGAAAGTTTTCTTCATTTTCTTGTGTATTAGGTTGTTATTCCCATTCAATTGTTGCCGGCGGTTTGGAGCTGATGTCGTAAACCACCCTGTTGACGCCTTTCACCTCGTTGATGATACGGTTCGACATTTTCGCAAGGAAGTCGTAGGGCAGGTGGCTCCAGTCGGCGGTCATTCCGTCGTTGGACTCCACGGCACGCAGCGCCACCACGTTCTCGTAGGTGCGTTCATCGCCCATCACACCCACCGACTGCACGGGGAGCAGTATGGCACCGGCCTGCCACACTTTGTCGTAGAGGCCGTGTTCCTTCAATCCGCTGATGAAGATATCGTCAACGTTCTGCAGTATCTCCACTTTCTGCTGTGTGATGTCGCCGAGGATGCGTATCGCCAGTCCCGGACCGGGGAAGGGGTGACGTTGCAGGAGGTCGTTTTTCAGGCCTATCTCGCGTCCCACGCGGCGCACCTCGTCCTTGAAGAGCGAACGCAGGGGTTCCACGATTTTCAGTTTCATATAGTCGGGCAGTCCGCCGACGTTGTGGTGCGATTTTATCGTTGCCGAAGGGCCTTTCACCGAAAGTGATTCGATGACGTCGGGGTAGATGGTGCCCTGCGCCAGCCATTTGACGTCGGTTATCTGTTTGGCTTCCTCGTCGAACACGTCGATGAAGGTTTTGCCGATGGCCTTACGTTTCTTTTCGGGGTCGGTGACGTCTTTCAGCACGTCGTAGAATTTCTGTTTGGCGTCCACGCCTTTCACGTTGAGTCCCATGTCCTTATACGATTCCAGCACGCTTTGGAACTCGTTTTTGCGCAGCAGTCCGTTGTCCACGAAAATGCAGTGCAGGTTTTTGCCGATGGCTTTGTTGAGCAGCATCGCGGCCACGGAGGAGTCCACGCCGCCGGAGAGTCCGAGCACCACTTTGTCGTCGCCCAGTTTCTCGCACAGCTCGCGGATGGTGGTCTCCACAAACGAGGCGGGAGTCCACGACTGGTCGCAGTGGCAGATGTCCACAACGAAATTGCGCAGCATCTTGATGCCTTCGATGGAGTGGCTCACCTCGGGGTGGAACTGTATGGCGTAGGTCTGCTCGCCTTCTATCTGATAACCAGCGTATTTCACCGTGTCGGTGCTGCAGATGAGCTTGTAGTTGTCGGGCACACACTCGATGGTGTCGCCGTGCGACATCCACACCTGACTGTTGGGCGAGATGTCCTTCAGCAGCGGGTTGCTATTGTCGATGTATTGCAGGTTGGCGCGACCGTATTCGCGAATGGTGGAGGGTAGCACTTTGCCGCCGCCGGTCTTGGCCAGATATTGGGCTCCGTAGCATACCGCAAGCAGTGGCAGACGGCCTTTGATCTGCGAGAGGTCGGGGATGGGGGCCTGCGCGTCGTTGCAGGAGTAGGGACTTCCCGAAAGCACAACGCCTTTCACATCGGGGGTTAGGGTGGGTATCTTGTTGTATGCGTGAATTTCGCAATATACGTTCAACTCTCTGATTTTACGTGCAATAAGCTGTGTGTATTGCGATCCGAAGTCTAATATTATTATTGTCTGCATATACTTTATGTTGAAAACTGCAAAGATACGAAAAAAAGTTGGTTTTTCAAAATCGGACTTTCTCTTACGTGGCTTTTTATGCGGTAAAAGTCGGATTTACAGTGTGTTTTGTGTTAATAACTGAGCAGGTCCTGACCGATGTCCTTGCGGAAATACTTGCCGTCCCACTGTATTTTTTCCACGTTATGGTATGTTTTTTCCAAAGCTTGCGGCAATGTGTCGGCAAAGGATGTGACGCAAATCACACGTCCTCCGTTAGTTATGGTTTTGCCGCTGTCGTTGGTTTTTGTGCCTGCATGGAACACCAGACTGCCTTCCACATCGCCGATGCCGGAGATTACGTCGCCTTTGCGGTAGCTCTCGGGATAGCCTCCGGCCACCATCATCACACAGGCGGCGGTTTGCGGGTTGATGTCGAGGGTTGCTTGGTCGAGGGTGCCGTCGGCGGTATGGCGGAACAGCTCCACCACGTCGGAGTTGATGCGCGGGAAGACGGATTCCGTCTCGGGGTCGCCCATACGCACGTTGTACTCAATCACATACGGGTCGCCGGCCACGTTCATCAGGCCGATGAAAATGAAACCGCAGTACTCGATGTTGTCTTTCTGCAATCCTGCAACAGTCGGTATAACAATGCGTTGCTCCACTTTCTGCATAAACTCGTCGTTTGCAAAGGGGACTGGCGATATGGAGCCCATGCCGCCGGTGTTGAGGCCGGTGTCGTGTTCGCCTATGCGCTTGTAGTCCTTGGCGGAGGGCAGTATCTTGTAGTTTTTCCCGTCGGTAAGGACAAACACCGAAAGTTCGATGCCGCTGAGAAACTCCTCTATCACCACGGTGCTCGACGCATTGCCGAATTTGGCGTTTTCAAGCATGTTGTGCAACTCGGTTTCGGCTTCGGCCAAATTGTTGATAATCAGCACCCCTTTGCCTGCCGCCAGTCCGTCGGCTTTGAGCACGTAGGGCGGCTGCATGGTTTTGAGGAACTCAACGGCCTGTGGCAGAGTGTCTTTGGTAAACGACTGATACCGTGCCGTGGGTATGCCGTGGCGTTGCATAAACTGTTTGGCAAATTCCTTGCTGCCTTCGAGGGTGGCGCCGTGTTTTGAGGGACCTATCACCGCCACGTGGCTCAGTTGGGCGTCGTTTTTGAAAAAGTCGGCTATGCCTGCCACAAGGGGAGCTTCGGGACCTACCACAAGCATCTGCACATCGTGCTCAAGCACAAACTGTTTGATGGTGGCGAAGTCGTCGTTTTTGAGGTTTACATTGGTGCCGCAACCGGCAGTGCCTGCGTTGCCCGGGGCTATGAAAAGCTGTTGGCACTGGGCACTCTGGGCTATTTTGTAAGCTATGGCGTGTTCGCGGCCGCCAGAACCGAGAAGTAATATGTTCA
>JAEENM010000119.1 GCA_016283745.1 Bacteroidales bacterium
ATCGAAAACTCTTTCAAGGTAACTCCGAAACAAATCGAAGAAGCCATCACACCCAAGACAAAACTGATAATGTTCAGCAGCCCGAGCAACCCCACCGGAATGCTCTACACCAAGGACGAGCTGAAAGGCATTGCCGACGTGGTGGCCAAATACCCCAACCTTTTCGTCATGGCCGACGAGATTTACGAACATATCAACTTTGTGGGCAAACACGAAAGCATAGCCCAGTTCGAGAACGTGAGAGACCGCGTTATCACCATCAACGGCGTGGCCAAAGGCTTCGCCATGACCGGCTGGCGTATTGGTTTCATCGCCGCTCCTACTGTTATCGCCAAGGCTTGCAACAAACTGCAGGGACAGGTAACTTCGGCCACATGCTCCATAGCACAGAAAGCCACCGTGGCCGCCATGCTTATGGACCCCACCACCAGCAACGACATCATCGACATGCGTAACAAATTCCTCGAACGCAGGGATTTGGTTTACAAGCTGCTGTGCGAGATTCCCGACATCAAGGTGTGTCTGCCGCAGGGTGCCTTCTATTTCTTCCCCGAAGTGAGCGCCTACTACGGCAAGAGCTTCAACGGCAAGAAGATAGAGAATTCCACCGATATGGCTTTCTACCTGCTCAACGAAGCCAACGTGGCAACCGTGATGGGCTCGGCTTTTGGCGACGACAACTGCATACGTCTGAGCTACGCCACCAGCGAGGAACTTCTTATCGAAGCTATCCGCCGCATAAAAGAGGCTCTGGCAAAACTGAAATAATATTGTTTTTTTTCATTAAAAAAAGCGGCAGTCTCGCAAGAGCTGCCGCTTTGTGTTTTTTTTAGTGATGTCCAGAAAAAAAACGGTCTCAGTTTACGATTGTGTTTCCCCTTTGTATTTCTTTTTTCTCTTGAAAGAAAAAAGAAAGAAAAAAGTTCAAGAACAGTTAATCCCTATCCAGCGCACTTGCCCACGCTTCCCGGGTAACTGTTCGGCCCACCGCGCACTCGATTTTCTGCGAAAATCGTTAGGTTTAGAAAAACCGAATCTAAACCCAAGTGCGGCAGCCTAAAGGCATTGAGAAAAAAACGTTAAGAAAAACGTCGGAGAGAAGCGTTAAGAAGGCGTCAGTGTCTGAGCATAGAAACGGAAAACGTTTGAATAAAGAAATCAGTTGTGAGATTAGATATATGCCAAGAACTACGACAGAAGTGCGAGTTTGACGACTTTAGCGGAACGCAGGCGTTTTTTAGTTTTTTTGTCACAGCCTTGAATTTTTCTTTTGCTTCTTTTCTTTTGTTTCAAGACAAAAGAAACAGAAGAAGAACGTATAAATGCGTCCATTCTTCCATGTCACCTATTGTGTATTTAATCGGTTACCAATAGGAAATTAAACCTCCAACACCTGCGGAGTATAGATAAGATTGTATCTCCAGTCTGTTACCCCCGAATTGCAGAACAAAGTCCCGTTCCACTCCTGTTTTCCATAAGCGCCGTGTACGTGGCCGAAGAGGTGCAGCTTGGGTTTCACCGATTTTACCTTTTCCAGAAGCGCTGCACTGCCGTAACGTACTCCGTTGCCGACACTGTCAAAGATGCCGAGTGGCGGACGGTGCGTTATCAGCACGTCAACCCTGTCGGGGATCTGTGCGTAATGCTCGATTTCCGCAAGGTCGGCATTCTGCACGCCTACAAACTCTGTTTCACCAACCCCGTAACAGGTGAGGACCTGCGTTTCGAGACACCCTTCCCGAAAAAATTCATGGAGCTGTTTGGAGAGTGAGTTGGAAATATTATCATTTAATATCTTACATTTTCTAAATTTTACTCGAAGTCTTCTATAAACATCCACTTGCTTATACGCATTACCCCGAAAAATGAATTACAATTATTTTGAAGAGTTTATTGCCCCCATCAAAAAAATCTTATGTACTAAAACTCTGTTCGGAAACTTATATTTCAAGTATTTTTAATACTACTGTACATAAATCAAAAAAAATGATGTACCTTTGCAGTTGAAACAACTGAATCAAATAATAACTAAAACACTAATAAACAGAATATAACAACATAAACGACATATAATATAAGATAGCGTTTGTAGCTATCCTTGAAGTCCATTTACCACTTCTCCTCTTTTAGAGGAAAACCTATCAAGGAGAGTTATAAAATGCCGTATTTTGATACGGCGTGGAATGACTTGTTAGATAGGTGGGCGTGGTAACCCGGACTTCAAGCAAGGATTAATTTCCACGCTTTTTTTATGGACAATATCCGGGAAGTACATATAGGGAATGCAATAAAGGCCAAGCTAAAAGAGCAGGGGCGCACCAGCGCATGGCTGGCAAGGCAGATTCCATGTACGCCCAACCACCTGTATAAGATATACTCCAAGTCCTCAATAAACACCAATATACTTGTACGAATATCCAAAATACTGGATTACAATTTCTTTGAAGAGTATATCCAAAAAGGATAGTATTTCCTATCTTTATTGGATAGCAGCAAACACCTTAATTACCAAACAATTACTGTATTTTTGCAAAATCAAACAAATAGCTTTGTTCGGAAAAGAATTGTATATAAAACTTTAAAAATCAGAAACAATGGAAGAAAGAAAGAAAAACGAAGAACTCAAATCTCGTAGGGAGTTTTTCAAGGAAGCGGCAAAAAAGGCTTTGCCGGTATTAGGTGCAATAGCTATAGCAAGCTCACCTATTATTGCTAACGCAGCAGAAAAAGAACCGATGGGGTGTGATTGGGGTAGTTGTCAATCAAGTTGTAGAGGTGGTTGTATGGGATGTAGCGGTACTTGTACAGGTGGCTGTCAAGGACTTTGTGGTGGAAATTGCTCGGGGTCTTGTAAGGGTGGTTGTCTATCAAGTTGTAGTGGTGGTTCCTATTCCTATTATTAATGTATATATTGATACGTAGGGCAAGCTAAATCTTTATCCTAAAAACGTTAGAATGTAAAGATAAATAGCAGGTTTGTGTAGTAATAATAATTCTATACAACCTGCTATTATAAATATCTTCACTATAGGTTTGTTTAAAATGATAAAATTAAAGGGAAGAAAAGAACCTTGGCAGTCTGGCGTAGCCAAAAACATAACTTTCATAGTTACCAAAGATTGCCAGCTGGCCTGCAAGTATTGTTACTTGGTGGGGAAGAATATAAAGGAACGTATGTCGTGGGACACGGCAAAGGCGTTTATAGACTATGTGCTTGGCCATGAGGATGATTTCCGCGAGGAGAGCGTTATTTGGGACTTTATCGGCGGTGAGCCGTTTCTTGAGATTGAATTAATCGACAAAATTTGCGATTATCTTAAACTGCGCATGTTCGAGCTTAACCACCATTGGTTCAATAGTTATCGTTTTAATTTTTCCACCAACGGCATAAACTACCATACGCCTGAGGTACAGGCATTTATCCAAAAGAACCGCGAACACCTAAGTATAGGCATCACCATAGACGGCACGGAGAAGAAACACGACCTTAACCGCGTGTACAAAATCACAGAGAAAGGCAGTTATCAGGACGTGGTTAAGAACATTCCGCTGTGGCTGGAGCAGTTTCCCAATGCAGGCACCAAAGTAACCATAAGCAGTGCGGACATTCCTTACATAACCGAGAGTGTTATGCATCTCTACAGCCTTAGTATTCACGAAGTTAATATCAACGTGGTTTTCGAGGATGTATGGCAGGAGGGCGATGACAAGAAGTTCGAGGAACAGCTTATGACCTTGGCGGACACCATTATTGATGGCGGTTGGTATCAGGACTATGCCTGCTCGTTTTTCAGCGAGAATATCGGTAAGCCAATGGATCCCGAACGCGACAACCAAAACTGGTGC
Organism: Bacteroidales bacterium; assembly: GCA_016283745.1. Classification (GTDB taxonomy): domain Bacteria; phylum Bacteroidota; class Bacteroidia; order Bacteroidales; family P3; genus UBA1219. The sequence goes on from JAEENM010000119.1 coordinate 3,847, forward strand.
GGAGCGGGTAAGATGCTAAGTGTAGATGCTGCAGGGAATCTGTACCCCTGTACACGTTTTGCACAGTACTCCCTTCGCGAAAAGAAAGCTCTTATTATCGGCAATATAAAGGACGGCATTAATCAAAACTTGTTGCGTCCATTTCTTACTTTGGACCGCACTACGCAGAGTCCGCAGAAATGCCTCGAATGTGAGGTGGCAAGCGGCTGTGCATGGTGTCAGGGAGAAAACTACGACGCGGCAAAGACAAACACCATCTACGAGCGCAGCACAGCTATATGTCTTATGCACAAAGCCCGTGTACGCGCCAACAACTACTATTGGAACAAACTGTTCCGCAAACTGGAGTTGGAAGAACGTCGCGAAGAGTTTGAAAAAAATCACCGCAAGTCTAACCCTTCAATCTGCTAAAGCTATGGTACAATATTTAGTGATACTTTTAGACGACACATCGGTGAGCTACTGTCACGCCGACAATCCCAACGCAGAACGAAAACTTATAAGCATTGAGCATCTAAAAGCCGGCATCCATGAAGCAATGCGACAAAATTGGATGATACAGTTTGTATATCCCGACTACGAACTTCCGCAAGAATACCTTGACGTAATAGACACCATCGACCATCATGATATATTCGGAATTGAAAAGTCGAATTTCGAAGTTGAAAATGAGAACGATAGTGTGAGAGTGATGGATTATTCCCAGCTTGCAACTGCCAATATCCAGTTCTCCGGCGGAATACTGGTGTTGAGGCTTGCAAAAAAGGATTTGTTTGAGGGAGATGATAAAATTGCCGCACTGCTACCCAAAGTCGAGCGACTGAACATTGTCATCACCGACTTAGATACTTTCACCGACAGCGATATTGAACGTTACAGAACGATTTTGGCAAAGATTTCTGAGAAGGTCAAGGCTTTATACCTTGGCGGAGCAACACCGCAATTCAACCTGCTCACCGACCGCATAATGCTTTCCAAGCCCAACCACTGTAATGCTGGCGTCGAAAACCTAACTCTTGCGCCTAACGGCAAGTTCTACATTTGTCCAGCCTTTTACTACAGCAATCCCGATAACAGCATAGGTGATATAAAGTCATTTCACGAGACTTCGGAACTACAGATACCCAACCAGCAGCTGTTTCGGCTCGACTATGCCCCTTTGTGCCGCCACTGCGATGCATACCATTGTCGTCGCTGCGTATGGCTCAACCGCAAAACCACCCTTGAGGTGAACACCCCGAGCCGGGAACAGTGCGTGGTAGCCCACACCGAGAGGGAAGCCTCCCGCCTACTGCTTGCAGAAATACGCGAAAAAGCGACATTTATGCCCGAAACAGAAATAAAAGAGATAAACTATAACGACCCGTTCGAGGTTAGAAAGGAATGGTAACCATGAAAGAAAAAGTAGGTCAGGTAACACCTGAAGAAAAAAATGAAATTCAGCAGCTTTTCGAGCGCAAGAACGGCCTAAACGAATTGGCCAAAATCCTCACCCCAGACAACGACGCTCTTTACCAAAAATTAGTAAGGGATATGGGCGAGACAGGCACCAAGTTCCAAAACTGGTGGGACAGTATGGCACAGAAATACAATTGGAAAAGCACTCCCAACGGACACTGGGAGATAAATTTCGAAACGTGTGAGATATTTTTAAGCGAATAATATGATACATATACCATTATTGATGATAGGTACCACCGAGCTATTGCTTATTGGTGGTCTTGCACTGCTTCTGTTCGGCGGTAAAAAACTCCCCGAACTTATGAGAGGACTTGGCAAGGGCATGCAAAGTTTCAAAAAAGGAATGCATGAGCCTCTGGACGAAAACCCTGAACATGGAGAGGAAGAAAACGATGCAGCACAACAGGAAGAAAATCCATCCACAGCTACGGAGCAAGGAAATGTAAACCCCGCCGATGAAGAAGGACAAAAACAGTGAGTCGGAAGGTTTGTTGACTTTTGGAGGGCATCTTGAGGTTTTACGCAAGATGCTCTTTCGTATTATCATCGTAACACTTGTCCTTTCTATTATCATATTCTGTTTCAAAGAACAGACCTTTGCCATTTTGTTCGCCCCGCGAGAATGGGATTTTGTCACATATCGTATAATAGAGCGGATTATCGGACTGTTGGGCGGAGATTTCCATTTTCAGCCGTACAATGTGAAAATGATAAGTACCGATTTGTCGGCACAGTTTATGACACACTTAAGCACATCCTTGTATCTGGGATTGCTTGCGGCGTCGCCGTATATAATGTTCGAGCTGTTCCGTTTTGTGCTTCCCGCTTTGTACGAAAACGAGCGCAAGGCCTCGGTGGTTGTGGCCATAAGTATGTATGTACTTTTCGCATTGGGCGTGCTTTTGAACTATTATGTGATATTTCCCGTGTCGTTCCGCTTTCTTGGAACTTACAGCGTGGATGCCTCCATCGAGAGCAACATAACAATATCGTCGTACATAAAAACTTTCTCCACCCTAACTCTGATAATGGGTTTAATTTTCCAATTGCCGATAGTTTCTTATATTTTGGCAAAGATGGACATACTCCATGCGGAGTTCCTAGCCCACTACCGCAAACATGCTTTTATTGTGATAATGGTGATTTCGGCAATCATCACCCCACCCGATTTGTTCACCCTCTGCCTTGTAACTTTGCCGATGTATCTGCTTTACGAACTCTGCATAATAATAGCGCGGCGGGTGAAAAAGTAAATAGTTTTCTATCCTTTCCGAAATGTGCAAGAAAAAAGTGCGATTTCGGAAAATATCAGGTGATTTTATGACGATACGTTCCGAAATGTGGTAAAAAATTATGCAATTTCGGAAAATATCTGCTGTTTATTTCCTCATTGTACAAACAAATCTTCCATTGTCAATTGATGTATAATGCCATTGGAATAGGCATTACGCACCATACCGTAAGAGGTTATCATTGTTGGCCACACCGCTTTGCGGGTTTTCGTTGAGTCAAGAAAAATTCCCAATTTTCGACGTAGTTTGGCGTCATACTGCTTGGTAAGCACAAACGGACCTTTAGAGAACTTTATTTCGCAGAGATTTATAACGTTGTCGCTGCGGTCGATAAGCAAGTCCACCTGAGCGCCTTCCTCGCTTTTATCTTTCGGACGGTATGTCCACGAAAATATTCCGCTACTGATACCGGAAATGCCGAGAGCGACAAGTATCTGCCTTGTGTGCAGCAAACACACGCGCTCGAACGCCAAACCGCACCACGTGTTGTACTTGGGTTTGCCTATAGAGGAAGTCCAAAACTGCTCGTTATCAACTGCTTGGTTGGCGATGAATTTAAAATGAAACAAAGTAAAATTGTCTATCAGCTGATACCTTGTATCCTTTTTCTTTTTGCCCAAAGCAGTGTAGGAACGGACGAAATCGCATTGCTCCAGCTCTTCCAGTTTTTCGGACAGTTTGCCACCGAGATTTATGGGTATGGCCGCCGTTATCTCATCAAAAGTCATACCGACTTTCTTTGTGCCGAGGGCTGTAACAATAGCGATATAGGGTTGCGGCGAACGAAAAAGCGAGGCGTACAATGCTTTGAATTCGTCGCGCAGCGGCCCGTGTTTGGCAAAAAACAGTTGGTCGATATTTTGTGCTGATGAAAGGTTGGGCTTGAGCAGACTCCAATAGTACGGCACGCCGCCAAGCACCATATATGTCTCCACGATGTTCTGGCGCGACATCTGCAACGATTGTTTCTGGGCATACTGCTCGCACTCTTTGAGAGAAAACGGCCGCAGATATATCTGTCTTGTCAGACGGTTGTGCAAGCCTCCATAATTGCGTACGATTTTGCTGATAATCCATGAGGTGGCACTGCCGCAGACAATCAATACGATGTCGTTGCGCATATTTGCCCAACCGTTCCAGAAATGCTCCAATGCACTAACGAAACGGCTTTTGGGGGTGTCCAGCCATGGCAGCTCGTCTATAAAGACAATCTTTTTCTTTTGCGGAAGAGTGGAAAGATGCTGCTCGAGCAGATGGAAGGCCTCGAACCACGTTTTTGGCAATCGGCAATGTTTCATGCCGGCACTCCGCAACGACTCGCGGAACTCCCAAAGTTGCTCTTCTTTGGTGGCATCGTTGAGACCAGTGTGGACAAAAGCGAACTGTCCTTCGAAAGTCTGTTTCACCAAAAAAGTCTTTCCCACACGGCGACGGCCGTAGATAGCACAGAACTGCGATTCTTTGCTCCGAAGCAAATCGAGTAACTCCTGCTGTTGTTTTTCTCTTCCTATCAACATAATTAAAGCAGTTTAAAATCGACTGCAAAGTTACGAATAATTTCCGAAATATGCAAGAAAAAAGTGTGATTTCGGAAAATATCGGGGTGTTTTGTGGCGATACGTTCCGAAATGTGGTAAAAATATCCTAAAAAGAAAAGCGAGCAGGATGACAATTGGGAGATAAAAAGCGGGGTATAAAAAAACGCAGCCGAAAGGCTGCGTTTTCAATGAAAAACTCTATCTTTATTAAACAACTATTTCGTAACCACAATCTGTTTCACGGTGCGGAAAGTGTTGCCGGAAACTTCCATCACGTAGATGCCGGGGGTTGTGAGGTTGAACGACACTTTTCCGGTGCAGTTGGTCTTCTGAGCAACGGTCTGTCCCAGTTGGTTGAAGATACGGATGTTGGCGGGAGCGTCGAGTTCGGCGAAGACTTTGCCTTTGGAGGGGTTGGGGTAGATGCTTACCGAAGGTTCATTCTTGGCGGTGGCGATGCCTTCTTCTTGTTTTTCAACAAGTTCGAATTTGTCCACATACAGTTTGGAGCCTTGGCCCATAGTGGTGCTAGCCGACGACAGAACGAGTATTTCGAGCATGTCGGGAACCACAGTGGGGTCGTCGGTGAAAGGCATGTAGTCCACTTCGAAATCGGTGTAGGCGTGGGTGTGGGCGAGGTTCTGGTTGAAACCGCCACCGCAGATTTTGCGTTTGCCACTGGCTTGGTCGTTGTAGGTGCCAATCATTATCACGCCGCCGGTTTCGCCAGATGTTTCAACGATGGGTTCGTATTTATATTTTCCGGTGAGTTTGCCGAGGTTGAAACCGTTGAGGTTCATACCGCCGGTGGAGTAGTTGTTAAAATCGAGGGTGTCGAGCATTGTCAGAGCTGTGGGGTCGGACATCAGATTGGGCAGCAAAGCCATAAGCTGCATAACGGGCTCGGTCTCAAGTTCGCCAATCGACATAATGGTGGGCATCACCACGGTGTCGAATTCGCCAAGCGACATACCCATCGATGCCACACCGGGCAAAACATCAGTAAGCTTGAATGTCTGCAACATGGCGCCATAGTTGCCGTCGGGAACACCTGCAGTGTCTTTGTCCATTATCTGCAGAGGCACGTCAGTGTGTATGCTAACAGGAATAATTCCCATATAGTTGAAACTTGTGTCAAGAGGGTATTTCATTGTGTGCCATCCTGTTGGAGTGATGTAGTCGTCGAAAAGTTGATAGACGCTCATCGCCATATAACCCTGTGTGGTAGTCCACTGCTCGAAAGAGCCGTTGTTGATGCTCATTGTCTGTTGTCCAAAAGCCATTGTGGCGCTGAGCAGGCAAGCTGCCAAAAAAGTACTTAATTTTTTCATATTTTTAATATTTAATAAATGTTTATTGTTTCAAACTACAAAGATACACTTTTTTTTGGAAATAAAGGCTTTTTTTACCGATATAAAATAGCCCGCAGTCCGTCATTGGCTATTTAAATTGCTGAATATCAAAACCTACTCCAAGGGACTATTTTTTCTATGAAAACAACGATAGAGTATTATTTTAAGCCTAATGTCCGCTGTGTCGGAAAAAAAATGTATTTTTGCACAACAAAAAAAAAAGTTTTCAATGTATCAACAAAAACCGACGGGCTTGATGGTATATAACCAAGCGCACACCAGAAAAATGAGAAAAATAATACTTTTTGCAATGGCCCTTATCCCATTTGTGATGAATGCCCAAAACACCGCTCCAACAGCCAAGCCGGCCGCTTTTGTGGGCTCCTACTCTTTTACCGATGCCAACGGTAGCGAAGGCACAATTACTATCAACAATCCCTATAAGACCACAAAAAATTACGAAGGGGAGGTGGAGTATTATCTGGGCAACGGCACCTGCGTTTTCGGTGGTGTTACAAACTATTTCTATTGGGAAAAAAACGTTTGTGAAACATGCGATTACATCGAAATCACTTTTTCCAAAGCCGACTACCCGGCTATTGCCGTAAAAGGAAAATCGTATAAATCGGAGGATTCGCAAATTGCATTTTTATCGGGCATTGCGTTTTACATCAAAAACGGCTGGCTCTATTACGACAAAAATGCTATGCTGGCCGAAAATCCCAACCTTAAATTCAAAATTACCAAAAAGTAAGAATGTAGCCGAAACAACATCCGCTCTCGGAGCGCGCGCCCCACACCGTATTTACAAATCCTTGATGAATTGTTTCACAAACTTGGAGTTGCTCCAAAATTCCTTTACAAAGATACGTATCAGCGTGTAGGCGGGTATGGCGGCTATCATGCCGAGCACGCCGCCTATCTTGCCGGCAACGAGTATCACAAGGAAAATCTCCACGGGGTGAGCCTTGACGCTCTTGGAGTAGATTAGCGGCTGCATCACGAAGTCGTCGATAAGTTTCACCACAATGAAAATGCCGTAGAAAGTGAGCAGCAACTGCAGTATGTTCACACTTTCGGTGGAGACGTTGAGCGTGGATACCAGCAGTATCACAAAACTGAACACCGACCCGATGACGGCGCCAAGATAAGGTATTATCACCATCACACCGCAGATGGCGGCGATGAGGAAAGCGTTGTGGAAACCGAAAATGGTGAACCCGAGGAAAAGCAGCAGCGTCACCAGTATCATCTCGCACAGCAGTCCGATGAAATAGCGGGAGATGAGGCGGCGCGAGTTATGGAAAATATTGTGCATTTCGTCGGTGTATTTGTCGGGGATGGCGGAGTAGAGTAGTTCGCGCCAGTAGTTGCGGTCGCGGAGGAAGAAATAGGTGAGGAACAGCACTGTGAGAATGCCCAACAGCAGGTTGGCTGTGGTGGACACTGTGTCGCTCATCACCTGTTTGAAATCTATCATCCGTATCATGTCGAGCAGGGTGTTGTTCACCAGCAACTCGAAAGAGTTCTCGGTGTCATCGATAAAGCCGTAGTCGATAAGCAGCTGGCGCAGCTCCACGCCGTACTTGCTGGCGTACTCCACTATGCGCGAGGTGTCCATATTAACCAGCTGCATCACCTGCGAGAAAAGCAGCGGGAAAATCCAGTACGACAACAGCACCACCACACCCACAATGGCAGCAAGCACCAGTCCCGCCGAAAGCGATACGGGGATATGCCACCGGCCCAGCTTCACTTTTTTAAGCAGGCTCATCAGGTGGCCGCCGATAAGGGCAAGCACAAACGCCACCAATATACAGATTACCAGAAATTTGAAATATCCGATAAGGAAAGCGGCAATGGCAATGAAAACCATCAACGCCAGTATTCCTACAAGTTTTTTTACGTTAAGTGTCATAATTGGCGGAGTTTGTGCTGTAAGATAAAAATGTTATTTCTCGGGATAGCCAACAGGCTGTGCCAGAAGAAGTTTGCCGTTTTTGATGTTGAGCACTTTGCCTGCGTGGTCGCGGTTGAAGCTGCCGCAAATAACGGTGCTGAGGTTCTGTGTGGCGCAGTAGAGGTACACGTTCTGACTTACAAATCCCACGTCGGTGGCGCTGTAGAAATTACGTGCCTCCTCGTTGAAACCTTCCATTTTGTCGAAATTGCCCACATAGACGAGAATCAGTGGAGCTTTCTCGAAATTGCCTCCGTTGTAGAGACCGCTACGGCAGTCCTTGTCGGCCACGCGTTTCAGCTCGTGGTTGGGGGCGTCGTAGAGGAACACTCCCGAAGGGGTGAAGGCGTAGATGTCGATCTCCTGCGCGTTGCGGGCGGTGGGGGCGGTACGTTTGCCGTTGTCGGGACGGTTCACTCCGGCTGCAGCCCACAGCACGTCGCTCAGCTGCTGCCACGACAGCTCCTGTGTGGCGAAACTACGGTTGGTCTGACGGTTTTGCAGGGCGGTCATCAGCGTAACGCTGTTTTCCATATCGGGAGCGTTCAGCTTGATGACGGTTTCTTTCTTGGCTTTGCCGTTTTTGGCTTTCTGTGCCGATGCAGGCACGCTTAAACTTAATGCACTTGCCATAATTACTGTAAGGATTAAAATACGTTTCATTGTTTTTATTGGGTTTTATTATTAATTTTCTATTAAATGGGCGAAAAATGTTTCGCCCCTACCAATTTAACTATAAACTATCAATTGTAAATTATCAACTCCCAAATTCACCCTCCCGCTTTTTTTGCTTTGTATCCGGCTTTGGCGAGCAGGTCGAGCACTTTGTCGCGGAAATCGCCCTGAATCATTATCTCGCCGTCCTTGGCGTTGCCGCCCACGCCGCACTTGGTTTTCAGCTCTTTGGCTAGGGCCGCAAGGTCGTCGTCGGTGCCCACGAAACCGGTGACGAGGGTTACCGTCTTGCCTCCGCGCTGTTTGCGGTCGAGCCACACGCGGAGCTCCTGTTGCTGTGGCGGCAGGGTTACGGCCTCTTCGGGCTCGTCGTACTGGTAGGCGAAATCGGGATTGGTGCTGTAAACCACCCCGATGGCGTTTTTATTCTTTTTCCCCATGGCAGATTACGTTTAACGATTTTGGAACTATCTTGAAATGCAGTTTGGTGCAGTTGCTTTTGAGTTTTATTATTTAATTACTTTATTTTTCTTCTTCTTGCTCCTCATTGTTAACAATATTGTATTCAATTAATTGATATTCTTGTAAAGAGGATCTTTTAAAATAAAAAATATAATTGCCGTTGTTCAAACAAATGTATTCTGGTTTTTGTGGAACAGATAAATGTTGAATAAAGTATTTCTTTTGGGGTACAACCATCAACTTTCCCTGTGCAATATAAGACATTCCACCATAACAATCGTGCTTATAATATCCTTCATATGATTGTTGCATATATAAAACATATAACGTATCACCAACATACCACAAGCTGTCAACAATACTCGTCATATCTTTCTTAGCTCGATCTTTCTTTTCGGGTGCACGAAACTTGATTTTCCCCACATCTTTCTTTTTTATTTTAAAATTTAATGTAATGTCTTCATTCTGCCCATAGCAATAGGAACAGAATAATGTTATAATAAAAAAACACGCATAACAATATTTTTTTATAATCATACCCATTCCTTTTTTGTTAAAGTTCATAGCGTTATTGTTTATAATGACTACAATTTTCTGCAAAGTTACGTTTTTTCCAATATAACAATTATTTTGTAAGTTCTTGTAGTACCTCCGTCGTAGCCGAACAGCCGCAGGTTGCAGTCTGCATCAAAACGGTAGTGCTCCTCGGAGTTGGCGGAAACATATGTGTAAAAAGACTCATTTTATACAACAAATGTTTATTTCCTACAATATAATATCCCACTTTCTACATCAACACATAAAGACTTTTTATTTTTATTAAACCAATCTTCATATTGAGAAATTGCATAGTCAGACAATTGAACCCAACCTATTAAATCACCATCTCCCTCAGGTTTGAAGCCTGTCAATAAATAAAAATTGTACAAAACACAATCAATATCATACCATTGTGTAGTTTCATACCTATATTTTTGGTTAATCTCACGTAAAACACGTATCCTTTTTTCCATTATTGTGATTGCTAAAGAGTTCTTGCATCCATCATTTGGGGCATCATCACTCATCTCATGAAAAATTCTTCTTATTCTATCTTTGCTGAACGTTTTTATCCCCGACACACTGTCCCAAAACTCCGATTTTGTTTGGATATTCATGAAATCCAATTTCATTTGAGAATTATTAGGATTAAAATTTAAAGAAATACTGGGAGTTTGTGCAAATGTGTACATAGAGATTAAAAACATTATTATTAATGAATATATTCGATACATGTATTTCATTTTTTTAGTTAGTTGTAAACGTTCATAGCGTTATTGTGGATAATAATCTGCGAAGTTACGATTCTCCATTGTGGTTTCTCCATCATATCGTCGTAGCCGTACAGCCGCAGGTTGCAGTCCGTGCCAAAGCGGTAGCACTCCTCGGAGTTGGCGAAATCGGGATTGGTGCTGTAAACCACTCCTATGGCGTTTTTATTCTTTTTCCCCATGGCAAATAACGTTTAGCGATTTTGGAACTATCTTGAAATGCAGCTCGGTGTCGAGTTTCAGCGCCTCGCCGTCGTAGTTTATCCAGCGGTAGTCGTTGTTGAGAATTGTAACTTCCTTTGCCTGAATTATTTCCACATGCTCCGATTTCTCGAAATTGTGGCTCATCAACAGCATCTCGGCGGTGATGGGCAGTTCCAGATACGGCACTTTCTCCACGATGCACACGTCCAGAAGTCCGTCGGTGAGGCTGGCGGTGGGTGCTATGGCGGCGTTGAAGCCGAACTGGCTGGAGTTGGCCACGCTCACCATCAGTGCTTTGTGGCTGCATTCCTTGCCGTCGATAATCATACGGTACTCCTTGGCTTTGTAGCGTGGGTATTCGGTGAACATGATACGTGCGTAGCCCGCGAAACCGCGTTTCTTTGTAAGGCGGAACCGCCGTGCCACAAAGGCGTCGAAACCCACGCCGGCGATGCTCACGTAGCTGTGGCCGTTCACGTCGATGGTGTCGATACGTTCGGTGTGGTAAGTGTTTATCACCTCTATAGCTTTTTCGGGGGTGAGTGGCAGGCGCATGTGTCGTGCCATGCCGTTGCCGGAGCCGCATGGTATGATACCCATGGTGGTGTCCGTGCCTATCAGCCCTTTTGCCACCTCGTTGATGGAGCCGTCGCCGCCCACGGCGATAACAGCGTCGTAGCCTTGTGCCGAGCCTTCGCGGGCTATGTCGGTGGCGTGGCCCGCACGTTCGGTGTAGCGTATGTCGTAATCGAAACGGGAGCGGTCGAGGTGCTCGGCGAACACCTTTTCGATGGTTTTCTGCCTGCCCACGCCCGAAATCGGGTTTATTATTACTAACAGTCGTTTGTGGTCGGTCATGGTTGTTTCTTATTTTATCGTAAGACGATTCTCAATCATTCGGTTGTTGAATAGCTTTCTGCGGTTGGTGCATATTGCAAAAACTATACGTCCAATTCTTTTATCAGGTCGGCAATTATATACTGGTCACTTTGTAGTTGCAGGCCGCTTTCGGGGTTTATAAGCAGGGCGTAGGTATGCGAGTTGTAGAAAATGTCGAGGGCTCGCTCGGTGTCGATGCCGAGGCGGTCGGCGAGCATTGCTGCAATGCGCCCCTCTTTGCGCCAAAGTACTTGGTCTCTCATTGTTGTTCTCCTTTCTTTGCAACTGGCTCTGTGCCTATAAAATGAAGGTATTTGTCAACGATGTTCTGGTTGCTTATACACATTTGGTGAGTGGGTTTTGCAAAACGTAGCTGTCCTATAGCCTGTTCGGCAGTGATACGTCCAGTGAAATAATCCTCAACGGTGTCGATAACTTGGTCGTTGGCAACTCCGCCCTCAATAATGTCGTAGCCTTTCCATGGCTCTTCGCCCCGACGACTGCTTACGATGAAATCGAGCCATTCGCGGTTGTATTGCTCAAGGCGGAAAATACGCACATCAGCGGGCAACGACTCTTCGAAAAACTCATATTTGGAAAGCAATGGAGTGTCGGCTGCACGGATTACGCATACCCGTCGTGCCCAGCGCTCGGCTTGCTCGCGGATGGTGGTAACATAGAAACCGGGTCCGAAATCAAGCTCGCGACGACCGACATTGGTAAGCGGTTCCGGCACACTTACGAAAGAACCATGATATACTATTTTCATATTTTTCCCTCCTCTTTTGCTTCCCAGTTTTTCAAGGCTTCCTGCACATTCCACACCACGCCTTCTATGCTTTCGGTGTGTAGGGTGTCGTAGCAGTCGAGCAGCAGCCGTCGCACCAGTCCGTATCGTTTCAGCCGGTTGAAAAGCTCCGTGGCCGAAATCCCCATACTTTTCGCGGTGGCTCCAATGGCCAATGTGGCAAACTGTGTTTGTGTAACTGTTGTCGTAGCCATGATATTCTGTTTTTGATTAAATAATTGTTTTGCAAAAATACGAAAAAAAACTGTTGTTTCTTATTTTATCGTCAGACGGTTCTCAATCATCCGGTTGTTGTACTGCTGTATTATGGCTTTCAGGAAATTGAGCTGCGGCTGGTAGGCTTTGGCGTCGCTTTGCGAGATGTCGGTTTTCAGTTCGGGGTCGGCAAAGCGGTCGAACACTTCCAGTTTCTGGCCGTCGTAGCGTATGTAGTATTTGTCCTTGATAAGCTGGTAGGCGCTGCTGCCGTAGGAGATGTGGTATTCGGGGTTGGCGGGGTTTATCACGCTTTTGCCGAACGACATTGTCCGTTCGTTTATCCCCAGCATATCCACCACGGTGGGCATTATGTCGGCCTGCTGCATTATGCGGTTTTTCACAATATGTGTGTCGTTCGACGGGTCGAAGACTATCATCGGCACCTTATACACATTGTAGCCGGTGGAGTATTTCGGTGAAATAGGCGGTGCGGTGTGGTCGGCGGTGATGATGAAGATGGTGTTCTGGTACCAGTCGGCTTTCGAGGCGGCGGCAAAGAACTGTTTTAGTGCGTAGTCGGAGTAGGCCACCACTTCCAGAATTGGGTGCTTGCCTTTCGGGAACTGTCCCACATGCTCTTCGGGCATGGTGTAGGGGTGGTGCGACGAGATGGTGAAAACCGAGGTGAAGAAAGGCTGTCGGAAGGTGCCTATTTTCTTGGCCATAAACTGCAGGAAAGGCTCGTCGAAGATGCCCCAGTTGCCGTCGTAGCCGTTGTCGCCGCAATCGGCAACGTATTCGTTTTTGCCATAGTAGCTGTCCACGCCCACCGACTGCACAAAGGCGTCGAAATTCATGGAGCCGTTGTAGGCGCCGTGGAAAAACGACGTGCTATAGCCGTGACGTTTAAGCACCTGCGGCAGTCCCTCGATTTTGTTGGTGGCGTAAGGCGATGTGATGAACGGCTCGAACATGATGGAGGGCATTCCGGCCAGTATTGCGGGTATCGCCTCGATGGAACGTTTGCCGTTGGACATGCCCTGATAAACGGTGCTGTGCTGCGAAAGGGAGTCGAGGAAAGGTGTAAACCCTTTGTTGTCGGGGTTGAGGAAACCGACGTACTCTTCCGAGAAACTCTCGAGGATTATTATCACCACGTTTTTCTGCGTTGCCGCAAGGCTGTCGGGCAGTGCCACGGCGGTGGTGTCGGAGGCGGCAAGGGGTATGTTCACCGGAGTGAAGACTTTTTCCATGGCCTTTTCGTCGGCATAGTAGTGTTTCGGCTCGAGGCCGCTGCTTTTGCCAAAGGTGCGGATAATGCAGAACGGAGTGTTCAGTACCAGCGAGGTGTTGTCGCAGCTGGCGTATTTACTTGCGTCGATGGGACGTAACGGCTTGTAGATGAAGCCTCCGCGAATCATCAGCACGGCAATGGCAACCACAATTACCGAAAGGATGCTGTCCTTGAAAAGTGTTGTGCCGTAGGGGTGCGGCATGCGTTTTTCGAGCACTATGCGACGGCTGCACCATATCAGCACAAAAATCAACACGATGAAAAGTAACAGGTACACCCAGAAGTCCTTGAGAAACTGCGGGATAAGGTTGCCCATGTCGCCGCCCACGCCCAGGTAGCCGAAAATCTCCGAAGTCATACGACGGAAGGTGAAAGTGTAGTAGGCGGCATCTATCATATTGGCAATCAGCATCACAAACACGGGGATGATGTAAAACACCTCGGCGATGCCTTTGTAGATTTTGTTCCAGCGCAGACTGGTGGGTATCACGTTGAGCACGATGTACGGGCTGAGAATCATGGCGGTGGTGGAGAGTCCGAACACGATGTTGCCCCACAGTATTTTCATGAAACCGCCGAAATCCACAGGCGAAAACAGGTGGCGGTTGGATATGAAGAAGATAAGCTGCGTGACGAGCAACAGCACAAAAGCCAGGATGAATTTGGCCGTGAGGTACGAGAAAATCTTGTTGGTTTTGAATATGGTAAATCTCATAAATTATTGTCTTTGAGGTTTATATCTTGATTGGGTGAGTATTTTCTGTGCGTCGGTGTTGGCGAAAAGCTCCGGCATCGACACTTTGTTGTTTTCCATGTAGGCCGTCACTATCTGCAATCCGATGAAATCGGCCAGACGCGGGGCGGAGTTGGTGAACTGCGGCGTTTGTGGACCTTCGTTCACGAAACCGCGGATACGGTTCCAGTCGCTGTCGTAAAGCAACTGGTTTTGAAGCAGGTAACCCCAAATGTTGCCTTCGTTCTCCACCGCCCAGTTCCACTGCTGGTTGGTGTAGCGCATACGGTGTTCGGGAGCCACGTCGGGAAGCACCTGTGCGAGGAAATACTGCACCTTGCCGTTGTCGACCATATATTCCAGCAGCGACTGCGGTGAGTAGTTGCGCGGCAGGAGCGTCATGCCCACGGCCGCCATGCAGTCGGGCAAAAGGTGGGTGCTGTCGAGCATCTCCACCATGTACATGGGCATGTTGTAGTAGTTGAACGACTTGTATTCGTCTATCACATACTGACTTATGTCGATGGCGAGGAAAGTGTCGGTGCAGACCACCCGCATATTGTAGTCGAAATTGCCGAGGATAAGGGTGTAGA
>JAEENM010000120.1 GCA_016283745.1 Bacteroidales bacterium
GTAACGAAGTACAGGGTGATGTACAATATCCTGACGGGGATATGTCGCAGCACCGCAAACAAAAAGCCCTGGCCGAATTTACCTCCGCCAGTCTTTCCTTCCCACTGCTTGGTAGCCACTTTTTATTGGAGTTTGGATTCTATGTAGTCGTAGAATTGCGACAGAGTGCGCACCTCTTTCATCTCTTCGGGCTTGATTTTGAAGCCGAAATGCTGCTCCACAATCACCACGATATCCACAAAATCGAGGCTGTCGATGCCCAAATCTTCTATCAAACGAGCGTCGTCTTTTATCGCATCTTGCTCTATTTCAATCTCTTCTACCAAAAAGGTGTTTACTATCTTTACGATTTCTTCTCTTGTCATTTCTGTTTTTTTATATAGTGTTAAAGATTTGCAAAGATACGATTTTTTTTGAAAAAAGACAAATATTTTTTGCGATGACAAATACAACGGCAAACACTATCAAAAGTACAAAAAAAGTGCCGAATTATTTCGGCACTTTTTTTGTTGTAATGAAGCAAGTTTACTATTTAACAACTACAACCTTGCGGGCGGGACGTGTACCAACCTTTACGAAATACACACCGCTGTTGTGTACTGAAATAGTTGTTCTGCCCGTAATGGTGGCGTTGTACACCATGCGTCCTACTACATCCGCCACAAACACATGCTCGGCGACAAGGCCGTCTATAACTATCTGACCGTTTAACGGTTGCAAAACAACATCTTCCTCGTCTTCTGCCTCGGATATGCCTTGGTTAGATGTAAAGAAAGCAATGATAACTGTATCCTGTGTAACTGTGATACTACGTGGATTTTGCGTGTTGCCGTCGCTCCAACGTGAGAAAGTGTAGTCTGTATTTGGCAATGCTACAAAAGTCGCCAGAGGATTGGACTGCGAAGGTTGTGCCAAAATCTGTACTGTACCCTTGTTCACATCCTCGGAAACTAAAACAAAATTATACCATTGGGATGTGGATGATGTGAAATAAGCTACCAAAGCGGTATCATGCGTAACAGTAAGAGTCCTCGGATTCTGTGTGTTGCCATCGCTCCAGTGAGAGAAATTGTAGCCAGCGTTGGGAAATGCCCCGATAGTTGCCTGCGGATTAGCTTGTGTTGGAATGGTAAATATCTGCACAGTGCCCTTTGTCGTATCTTCAGACATTATAGAAAAATTATACCAAGGCTGCACTGCATTGAAATAAGCCACTAAAGTAGTGTCCTGTATTACAGTGATTGTCCTATATGCATTACTGTCACCATCGCTCCAATGGCTAAAAGTGTAACCGTTGTTGGGGGTGGCACGTACAGTCCATACGTAATTATTGTTGCAGGTTGGAGCTGTAATTGTCATCACCAATCCTTTAATAGTATCTTGAGACATAGCGTTATATACATATTGTATATCCTCTATAAAATTTGTAAAAGATGGTAATTTATTAATATACCATGCAGAACGACCACAAGGAGTGTGAATTGGTACCGATGAAGATATGCCAGTGAAAGCATCAGTCCCTATAGTTGCATTTGGGCTACGAAAAGTGATGGATGTTATTCCCGTGCAACCATAGAAAGCTCTCTGCCCAACACTTGTAACCAATTTTGGAATAGTGATGGATGTTAAACCAACACAATTAAAGAACGAAGAAGAACCAATGTTTGTAACTGAATCGGGAATTACAATGTTTGTTAGGTTTCTACAATTTGAAAATGTCCCATTTTCTATACTTGTTACTTTGTTTGGAATATTAATTGAAGTTAAGCTAAAACAAGATGAAAAAGCACTGTTTCCTATACTTATAACAGAATTTGGAATGATTATAGAATCCAATCTGGTACACGCATGAAATGCTTCTTCTCCTATACTTGTAACTGAATCAGGGAAAATTATTGCAGTTATTCTCTGACAAAATTCGAATGCACAATCTCCAATGCTTTTAACTGAGTTGCCCATAACTACTGTCGTCAAACTTGTATCATAATAAAATGCGTGTGAACCAATACTTGTAACCGAATTGGGTATTGTTACTGAGGTCAAGCCAGAACAACCACTGAACGCGGCACTACCAATATTTGTAACAGTACTCGGAATTGTGTAGCCACCTATTTTACCAGCAGGATAAGCTATTAAAGTGTCTTGAGCATAATTAAAAAGTATTCCATTATTGGATACAAAATGATTATTTCCATTTGCTATATTTATTGTCATTAGACTCGTGCATCCAGCAAATGCATTCATACCAATTCTTGTAACAGAACTCGGGATGGTTACCGAGGTTAAGCCCGTGCAATAATAGAACGCATAAAAATCTATACTTGTAACTGAGTTGGGAATCGTTATTGCTGTCAATGTGGCACAATTACTGAACGCATTATTTCCAATGCTTGTAACATTGTACATTCTACCATTATATGATACCGAGGAAGGAATTACTACACTGCCAGTATAATTGTTGTTATTAATACTGGTTCCCCAAGTTACTTCCACAGTATATGGTATGGTATTGCTTGTAATGTTGTAGTAAATAGTGTCACCACTATTTATGGCGTAAAAATTGAATGCCCAACCAGTGCGGGTAAGAAGCAACATGGCTGCCACCAAAATAAATCTTATAAATTTCTTGTCCATAATGAGTTGCGTTTATAAAAATGTTCTTACTCTGTAATGTGATATGTGGTTGTCCCCCTTTTTTTTATAATAGATTGGTTTATTTTATCGTAAAAGAGATATGTGTGTCGTACAGAGACACATACAGCTTCCCGTCGTTGCCGATGGCGAACCAGCTCGGGGCGGTGGCAACTCTGATATGCTGTTTCTGAACGCCGGTGAAACGGTTGAGGACATTCACAAAGTCGGGCTTGCCAGTGCCGCCGTAGCCGCATACGATGGAGTTGTCTATTATCAGGAAATTGTTCGAGTTGCAGGTGTTTGGCTTGCTCACCCACACTGTCTCGTCGGTGCGGGTGTCGATAGCCACGATGTAGCAGTTCTGTCCGCCGTCGAAACCGTCGAGGCCGCCGATGCTGAAATAAAGTATGCCGTCTTTAACAACAGCCCAGCCCACCGACTGCCTGTCGATTTCGGCACGACGGTTTTTGGGAGGGAAGGTCATATTCGATGTGTTGTAAACCTTTTTCACGTCTTTTGTCGGATCGACGAGCATTATCAGGTGCGGGTCCCTGCCGCGGCGCGAGATGTCTTTTTCCGACTCTCCCCAAGGCAATGGTTCCAAACTGGGAGCGCGTCCGTAGGTGGCCACGGGATAGTCGCCGTCGTAAAAAACGTCGTTCAAAATCCATTGTTCGCTATAGGTTTCCGGCACTATGTCGGGAATGCTGTAGTCCTTGTCGTCCCAGCCGAGGGTCGGGTGGCCTATGATGTTGCCGAGTTTCAGTTCGGGCAGGGCAAGGGCGTTGTAGTCGTCCAAACTTTTCGAGAACTTGGTTTTGGTAAGTGTTACGGTTTTCTTTTTGTTGGCGGTGGAATTGACCAAAGTCTGGCCGTTGAAATTTTCCACCTTTACGGGTGAAATCGTTGTTGTGTGCTCCACACCGTTCAAAGTGTAGTTCTGTGCCTTTGCGCCGACAAATGCCGTCAATAACGCTGCAATAATTATTGTTTTTTTCATATCTATTGTGGTTTAAATGGTTAGTTTTACATTTTCTTGATTACCAGTGCGCTGTTGGTGCCGCCGAAACCGAAGGAGTTGGAGAGGTAGATGTCGATGTTCTTTTCGAGGGTTTTGTTTACAATGTTGAGGTTCTTAGAGTATTCGTCGGGTTCTTCGAAATTGATGTTGGGTGCCACAAAGGATTTCTGCATCATCAGTGTGGAATACACTATCTCGCTGGCTCCAGCCATCCAGCACTCGTGTCCGGTCATCGATTTTGTGGAGCTGATGGGAGGTCTCACGCTGCCGAAAAGCTGGTCGAGGGCCATTGCCTCGAAGGCGTCGCCTTGAGGTGTGGAGGTGGCGTGGGCGTTCACGTAGTCGATGTCTTTCACTGCCACTCCGGCGTCTTTCATGGCGCGCTCCATGGCCGTCATGCAGCCTATGTCGCTGGGCTGCGATATGTTGGATCCGTTGCTGGAGAATCCGTAGCCTGCCACTTCGGCGATGATGGGTGCACCGCGTCTCACGGCGTGGTCGTAGTCTTCGAGAATCACCGTTGCAGCGCCGCCGCTGGGCACCAGTCCGTCGCGCGACTTGTCGAAGGGACGCGAGGCTTTTGTGGGGTCGTCGGTACGCATCGAGAAGGTGCTGATGCCGTCGAAACTGCCCATCGAGAGGTAGTTCACCTCCTGCGCTCCGCCACAGATAACGATATCCTGCAGTCCGTCGCGGATAAACATCAGTCCCAGGCCTATGGCGTGCGAGCCGCTGGCGCAGGCCGCGCTGATTGTCATATTGATGCCGCGCAGCTTGAAAATGGTGCTGAGGTTCATCGTCACGGTGCTGTTCATCGAGCGGAAGATGCCGCCGGAGCCTATCAGGGTGGTGTCGTGTTTTTCCATAGCCGTTGTGTGGCTCTGTATCACGGCTTCGGCCGACGAGTCGTTGCCGTAGAGCACTCCCACCTCGTTTTTCTCGAGGTAGTCCATGTCGATGCCGGCGTTTGCCAGTGCTTCGCGCGTTGCCATAAAGGCAAATTCGCCCTGTTCGGGCAGACACACACGCGAGCGGCGGTCGAGCAGGGGTTTCAGCTCGGGACGGGCCACAATGCCTGTCAACGGCGAGCGGTAGCCGTATTCGATACGTTTCTCTTCGATGCCTATGCCCGATTTTCCTTTGTATAATGATTCGGCCACCTCGTCGAGGTTTTTGCCGAGGCACGACCAGATGCCCATGCCAGTTATAACTACTTTTCTCATGTGTAAAGTCCTCCGTTTATTGAGATTACGTTGCCGGTGATGTACGATGCTTTGTCGGAAGCGAGGAAGGCCACTGCGTCGGCCACCTCTTCGGGGGTGCCGAAACGGCGCATGGGCACCAGCTTGACAAGCTCGTCCTTGGGTAGTTCGGCAGTCATGTCGGTTTCGATAAAACCGGGAGCCACGGCATTTACAGTTACCTTGCGTTGAGCCACTTCCTGTGCCAGTGCTTTGGTGGCGGCTATCATACCGCCTTTGGCGGCCGAGTAGTTGGCCTGTCCCGCCAATCCTTTCAGTCCCGAAAGGGAGGCCATGTTCACAATGCGTCCCCAGCGTTTGGTGAGCATCAGCTTGAGCACACGGCGGGTTACGTAGAAAAAGGAGTCGAGGTTGGTGTGCAGAACGTTGTGCCAGGCGTCGTCGTCCATAAAAATCATGGCGTTGTCGTTGCGGATGCCGGCGTTGTTCACCAACACGGCGATATAGTCGTCGGGATGTGCGTCCTGCCATGCATCGAGGGCGGCGTCGGTCTTTTCGCGGTCCGACACGTCGAAAGGCAGCAGCTCGGCTTTTCCGCCTGCGGCCTCGACAAGAGCTTTTGTCTCCTCGGCGGCTTGGTGGTTGCTCAAATAGTTGATAATCACGGGGTAACCGTCTTTTGCCAAAGCCACGCACACAGCGCGACCAATGCCACGGGAGCCTCCGGTAACTAATGCGTATCTCATATTGATTTCAAATAATTCTATTATAAATTATGCTTGCGTAATATCTAAAAAACAATCCGTTAGATCCGTGAAATCCGTGTTCTAAAGTAATTGTTTAGTATTGTAAGTGGGGGTCTTTCAGATATTTGATAAGGTCTTCGATTTCTTGGTATTTGGGAGTGTCCTCGATGAAAACGGGGACAATCAGGCGTACCTCGCTGTAGAATTTATGAGCGAGGGGCGAGAGTTTCTTGTCTATTTTCAGACAATCGACGGCCTGTGCCAACGCCATGCTGTTGATGGCCAGCACCTGATAGGCGTTGTCTATCACGTGGCGTGCCAGCAGTGCCGAGTTGGTGCCCATCGAAACCACGTCCTGATTGTCGTTGTTGTTGGGGATGCTGTGCACGTACATGGGGTTGCTCAGCGTCTGGCTCTCGGCGGTGGTGGAGGTGGCGGTGAACTGGCTTGCCTGCAATCCGTAGTTGAGGCCGAGTTTGCCGAGGTTCACGAAAGGCGGCAGTATGCCGTTGATGCGGTCGTGGAAGATGTAGTTCATTTGACGTTCGATAAGCATTGTGAGCTTGGTGATGGCTATTTTCAGCTTGTCCATCTCGAACGACACGTAGTCGCCGTGGAAGTTGCCGCCGTGATATACGTTGCGTGTCGCCACGTCAACCACGGGGTTGTCGTCCACCGAGTTGAGTTCTTCCACCAGTACTTTCTCGCAGTTTTTCAGGGTGTCGTAGATAGGTCCGAGGATCTGCGGCACGCAACGCAGCGAGTAGTAGGGCTGCAGTTTCTTGGCGTTGCCGAAATACTCTTCGCCGTGTTTCTGTTCGTACAGCTCTTTCTGACGGTCGAGGAGCATCTGTGTGCCTTTGGTCATCTTGCCCATCATCTCGGCCACAACGCTCTGACCTTCATGGTGTTTCATATTGTTCAGCACAGGCGAGAAGAAATCGTCGTACGACGAGAAAATTTCGTTTATCATGCACGACTGCAGCACGGCGTGGTCGAACAGTTTCCATGCGTTTATCAGGTTCACCATGCCGATGCCTGTCATCACTGCGGTGCCGTTGACCACGGAAAGGCCGTCGCGGAGATGCAGTTTCAGAGGCTTAAGTCCCTCTTTGGCAAGCACTTCAGCGGTGGGATGCCATTCGTTTTTGTAGAACACTTTGCCTTCGCCTATAAGGCAGAGGGCTATGTGCGACAGCTGCACGAGGTCGCCGCTGGCGCCAACGCTGCCGTGTTCGGGTATGTAGGGGAAGATACCGCGGTTGATGAAGTTGAGCAGCTGCTCCACCACGTCGATATGGATTCCGGAATGACCTTCGATGAAGGTGCAGTAGCGTGCTATCATGGCGCTTTTCACCTCGATGGGGCTTAGGGGGTTGCCCGCGCCGGTGGAGTGGGAGCGTACTATGTTGTACTGCAGGTCGTTAAGCTCGTTGTCGGAAACACGGTACTGGGCCATGGGACCGAAACCTGTGTTGATGCCGTAGATGACTTTGTCCTTGGCGAAATCGGCCAGAAAAGAGTGGCACTCTTCTATCTTGCGGCGTTGTTCGTCGGTAAGTTTCAAGGTTTTGCCTTCCAATAGCAGACCTTTTATATCTTTGAAATCCATACTATATATATTATAGGTGATTT
>JAEENM010000121.1 GCA_016283745.1 Bacteroidales bacterium
GCGGATACCTTCTTTTTTACAAAAAATTACTGAAATACAAGTGGTTCGAAAAGATTCACCGCATCATAGTGGGCTTTTTGGACGGACTTAAAAGCATAGCGCACCTCAAACGTCCGTGGCTGTTCGTTTTCTACAGCGTGGCCATTTATGTGCTTTACCTCCTTGGCGGATATATCATCTTCAAAGCCTTGCCCGAAACCTCGTCGCTCGGAATGATGGCGGCGTTGGTGCTGTATATCTTCGGCACCGTCGGAATGATGGTAACTCCCGGAGGAATAGGACTTTATCCTGTGTTGGTTTGGCAGGCTGTGGCTATCTACGGCGTATCGCAGGAGGTGGGTCTGGCATCAGGATGGCTGTTGTGGACCTCGCAGCAGGTGGTGGTGCTGATACTCGGATTTGTGTATCTTATCAAGTTTTCCATACTTAAAAAAAGTCGCGGCAATGAGTAAGAAATTCAACACCCTTGTCAGGGAAAAGATAGTCACCGCCGGGCAGTTGGCTGATATTCTCCGTCAGCATCCCGAACAGAAGGTGGTTTTCACCAACGGCTGTTTCGACCTCGTTCACCAAGGACATATCGACTACCTTTCTAAAGCCCGCGACTTGGGCGATGTGCTTGTTGTGGGACTCAACACCGACGCCTCGGTGCGCCGCCTCAAAGGTCCGCGCCGTCCCATCAACGACGAGTACAGCCGTGCCCTGCTCCTTGCCTCGATGCTGTTTGTCGATTACGTGGTGCTCTTTGGTGAGGACACACCCTACGAGCTTATCAAAACCCTGCAGCCCGACATATTGGTGAAAGGCAGCGACTACCGTCCCGAGGATATCGTAGGTTACGACATAGTTATGGCCAAAGGCGGCAGGGTGGAGACCTTGGATTTTCTGCCAGGATTTTCCACCACAGCCATAGAACAGAAAATCGCCAAAGGCGAATAATCTCACTTTTGTTTTGTTTACGCCATCCTATTGATAATCAATGGGTTTTACCCACTATTCTCATGTCTTTAAGAACAAAACTAATGTGAAGTTGCAAAGAGATGTAACAAAACTCCTTTGTTAAAACGCTTTTTAAACAGCAAGCAGTTGAAAATAAATTTGTTTATTACAGAAAAAAAGCGTATATTTGCAACGTTTTTTAACACGCAAAAACTGCCCTTAAAATGGCGGTAAAACGTGTGTATAAACAAGATGCAAACAATTTGAGCATCATTTATTGCTTATCAAATAAGAGGTAAATGTGCTTAAAAACTGTAGAATCTGCCAAAGGTCATAGCATTTTATGTTACTGACCAAGCCTTTGGCGTATCAATTTTCGAATAATCAATATTGTTTTATAAATCTGTAAAATAATGAAAATCAAAAAAATCATTTATTTGGGCATTGCCATTTCGGTAATGGCATCGTGTTCTGTGCCCAAGGACATTGTCTATATCCAGGATGCCCCTCGCGACGAGAAGGTGGCTATAGCGGAGAAATTTGTAGATAAAATCCAAGTGGACGATCTTCTTGGTATTTATGTTTCAAGCACTGTGCTTGGAGCTAATGTAGTAACATTCAACAAGAGTGTGGAATCGACTTCCGGTGGAGGTTCGTCTGCACAAGGCTATCTTGTGGATAGGAATGGAGAAATTAATTTTCCATATCTTGGACTTTTAAGGGTAGCGGGAATGACTCGTGAGCAGCTTCGCGACACGTTGGAGGTGCTTCTTGCCAAAAACGAGCTGGTGCCTGAACCCAGAGTTACTGTAAATCTGCAGAACTTCAGGTTTTATACCCTCGGTGCGACAGGAAAAATGACGATGCAAAATGCCAATAACAACAATATGATTCAGGGTGAGCGACTCACGTTGCTTCAAGCAATTGCTTTGTGCGGAGACCTTGATATCACCGGCAAACGAAAAAATGTCACCATTATACGCGAGATGGACGGTTACAGGGAAATAGGCACTGTGGACCTAACCTCCAAAGAACTCTTCGAGTCTCCGTATTACTATGTGGCACAAAACGACATTATTTACGTGGAACCAAACGACAGGATGAAACGTCAGGCCAACCTCGACCTCACACCTCTCACAGTGGTTACAAGCGTATTGTCGTTTGCGACATCGATCCTAACATTCGTATATATTTTCTTTAAATAATTAAAGCCGTGGAAACAAACAACAACAGTTTGCTCAATCAGCAAAGCAGCGACCTCGAGAAAGATACCTTCCATTTCTCGTTCAAGGACTTTTTGTTTATGTTCATAAACAACTGGTACTGGTTTGTCATCTCTATAGTGATATGTTCTGGGGTGGCAATGTTTATTTATAAAACTAAACCTCGTATATATCAGGAGTCTGCCCAGATACTCCTTCGCATGGACAATATGTCAAAAGCCGAGGACGTGTCAACTCTTCTCAATAACGGGGTCGAAAATCAGACAAGTATAGCCTTTAGGGTTGAAAATGAGATTTATATTCTACGTTCAATCCGCTTGATGGAAAGAGTGGTGAAACGACTGAACCTTCAGCCTGAATACAAGTACATCAGTATGTTTGAAAAACATGAATATTATCACGACTCACCAATCAAATTATCAATTTTTAACGATGATGGGCAGGTGGCAGATGATGTGTCGCTTAATATGAAGGTTGAAGCTTTGTCCAACAATGAGTACAAATACACAATTGAGGAGGGGGCGACTC
Organism: Bacteroidales bacterium; assembly: GCA_016283745.1. Taxonomy (GTDB): domain Bacteria; phylum Bacteroidota; class Bacteroidia; order Bacteroidales; family P3; genus UBA1219. The sequence goes on from JAEENM010000121.1 coordinate 2,691, forward strand.
AAAAAGCCGCTTTTGGAACAAAAGTGAAACTGGATGATACTCATGATTTTATTATTGATAAGACCAAAAACCTAGGGGCAAAATTTTATAACGCTTATCCCATTGATATCAGTTATTTACCATCGCAGATACGTGCAGGACAAATTGTAAACAACCTTACTGTGAGCAATATCAGCTCCTCTACTAAAGGTTTGCTCGAATTGTCGATAACAAGTGAGAATTTTGAAAAATCCAGAGAGATAATCGACACACTGATAGCGATATATAACGAGGATGCCAACGAGGATAAAAAACAGAAAACAAGGAAAACTGAGGAGTTCATCATAGGACGTATCAGTTCAATTTACGGTGAGTTGGAGTCCGTCGAGTCGGCTATCTACAATATCCGTCGTTCCTCCGGTGTGCCTTACGCTGGTATTACTTCGTCGGAAACAGCTTCGGAAATGTATATTGAAAAAAGTAATAAATATCAAGACGATGCTTTATTGCTCGAATCAGAGTTGTCGAACCTCAATTACTTGAAATCACAACTCGACGACCCAGCCAAACGCAACGATTATCTGCCGGCTTTCGATGCCGAAAATTCAGCCCTGCAACGCGTTATAGAAAAGTACAACGATGCCAAGATGCAGTACGACGAATCGCTTACCATACATGGTGAAAACAACCCTGCTACAAAGCGTCTTGGCCAGTCTCTTGAATCGGCTCGTGAAGGTGTCAATGTTGTGGTGAAGAATATGCAGCAATCCTTGCGTATGAGAATACAGAACGCTCATCGACAGGAAAACATCGCCAAGCAATATGCCAGCAACATCACCAACAGCGAAAAAGCAGTATCGGATGTTATGCGTCAGCAAAAAATCAAGGAGTCGCTTTATTTGTACCTCCTTAATAAACGAGAGGAAGTAGCCTTGGCTCTGGCTGTGTCGGAGGATGTAGCTAAGACAGTTGAATCTGCTGGAGCTACATCGAGAGTGTCGCCCAACAAGAGCAAATATATCAGGACGGGTATAGCTACAGGCGTATCGGTACCTTTGTTTGTTATGCTTTTGCTTGTGTTGCTCGACGACAGACTCAAATCAAAAGGCGATGTGGAAAAGAGCCTTAACATACCAATTCTTTGCGAGATACCTCAAAAACCAGAAGACAAACAAGGATTGGAACTTGTTGTTACCGAGAGCGGTACCGACACATTGACGGAGTCTTTCCGAATAATGTACTCCAACGTGCAGTTCTTCCTACGATCTAACGACAAAAAGGTTATTCAATTCCTATCGTCGTTGCCTCACGAGGGTAAGACATATACCACAATGAATTTTGCCACAACAATGGCTTATCTTGGCAAGAAAGTTGTTCTTTTAGATTTGGACTGTCGCAAACGACAGTTGTCAAAAATAATAGATAGGTCATGTCGTCATGGTGTTATTGAATACTTAATTAGCCAACAGAAGGATATCGACAGTATCATAAATCACAGCAATTTGTCACCCAATCTTGACTACATCGTTTGTGAAAAAATAGCTCCGAACATAACACAGCTTCTTTATCTGCCCGATTTTGACGAAATGATAAACGAACTCAAGGAGCGTTACGATTATGTGGTATTCGACTCTGCACCAGCCAACGTTATTGCCGATTCCGCTATTATCAACCGTTGTGTAGACCTTACACTTTACGTGATGAGGTTCAACGTGTTCAACAAGCGCTTGTTCCCGTATGTTCAGAAACTATACGACGACAAGAAACTCAATAATATGGCAATTGTTATTACCGATGTTCCAATAACCAAACATCGTTATGGCTACGGTTACGGCTACGGTTATGGCTATGGTTACGGCTATGTTTATGGTGAGGACGGATCCAAGAAAAGAGTAAAAAAACGCATAAAGACCAGATGGGGAATAACAAAACATAAATAAATGAAAGGAATAGTTTTAGCAGGTGGTTCGGGAACAAGACTGTATCCCATAACCAAGGGTGTTAGCAAACAGCTTCTGCCCATCTACGACAAGCCGATGGTGTATTACCCCATCTCGGCACTGATGCTGGCGGGGATACGCGACATATTGATTATTTCCACCCCGCAGGACCTGCCCGGTTTCCAGCGTCTGCTCGGCGACGGCTCCGACTACGGTGTTAACTTCTCCTACGCCGAACAGCCCTCGCCAGACGGTCTTGCACAGGCTTTCATCATCGGTGAGGAGTTTATTGGCAACGACTCTGTGTGCCTCGTCCTCGGCGACAATATTTTCCATGGCAACGGCTTTTCGGATCTGCTCAACGAGGCGGTGAACAACGTTGAGAAAGAGAACAAAGCCACGGTATTCGGCTACTGGGTGGCCGACCCCGAACGCTATGGTGTGGCCGAGTTCGACAAAAATGGCAACTGCCTCTCCATCGAGGAGAAACCCCAAAATCCGAAAAGCAATTACGCTGTGGTGGGACTCTATTTCTATCCCAACAAGGTGGTGGAAGTGGCCAAGACCATCAAACCCTCGGCACGTGGAGAGTTGGAGATAACCACAGTAAACCAACGTTTTTTGGAAGACAAGCAACTGAAGGTCAATATTTTCCGACGTGGTTTCGCTTGGCTCGACACCGGCACGCACGACTCCCTCTCCGAAGCTTCTACATTTATCGAAGTACTGGAGAAACGTCAAGGACTCAAGGTGGCCTGCCTCGAGAGCATAGCTTTTGAAAAAGGCTGGATTACCGCTGAACGTCTGAAAGAGATCGCCCAGCCGATGATCAAAAACCAATACGGACAGTACCTTATGCGTCTGGCCGAGAAAGGAATCTGACCGATGGAAGTTGAAAAGACCGCCATTCCTGGCGTTTTCATCATTAAACCCCGCATTTTCGGCGACGACCGGGGATATTTCTTTGAGTCGTTCAACGAAAAGGAGTTTACCCAAGCCGTAGGTGAGATAAAGTTTGTTCAGGACAACGAGTCCAAATCGTGCTACGGTGTGGTGCGCGGACTGCATTTCCAAAAGCCGCCTTTCGCACAGAGCAAACTCGTTAGGGTGATAGTTGGCAAAGTGCTGGACATCGCTGTGGATATACGCAAAGGATCTCCCACTTTCGGCAAGCACGTGGCTGTGGAGCTTACCGCCGAAAACCATCTGCAGTTTTTTATGCCAAAGGGTATCGCCCACGGTTTTGCAGTGCTTAGTCAAGAAGCTGTGTTCCAGTATAAATGCGACAATTTCTACGCTCCTCAGAGCGAGGGTGCCATAGCTTGGAACGACCCCGCTCTGGCTATCGACTGGCATATCCCTGCAAACGAGGTGATTCTCTCCGAAAAGGACAAACATCATCCGCTTTTAGCGGAAATAGTTGATACTTTGGATTTTAATTTTTAATAACCAATGAAAATCCTCGTTACAGGAGCCAACGGACAGCTTGGCAGGTCGATGCGGAAAATAAGCGGCGAATACCCGCAACACGAGTTTCTGTTTACCGACATGCCTGAGATGGACATCACCGAAAAAACTGTGATTGAGGCTTTTGTACGGGAAAACGGTGTGCAAGCCATTGTCAACTGTGCCGCCTACACTGCCGTGGACCGAGCTGAGACCGAAACCGCTCTGGCAGAAAAGATTAACGTTCTTGGAACCAAGGTGTTGGGTGAGGTGGCAAAGATGTTTTCCATACCTCTGATTCACGTCTCCACCGACTACGTATTCTGCGGCGAAGGCTGTCATCCTCTGAAAGAGACCGACGCCACAGCTCCTACCGGCGTTTATGGCAGGACAAAACTTGAAGGCGAAAATACTTTGGAATCAACGGGTTGCGATGCGGCGATAATACGAACAGCGTGGCTCTACTCCGAGTTCGGAGGCAATTTTGTAAAGACAATGTTGCGTCTGGCCAGCGAACGCGACGCGCTTAACGTAGTTTACGACCAAGTGGGCTCGCCCACCTACGCCACCGACCTTGCCCGTGCACTGATGACGGTACTAAACAATGGTGTACAAGGACTCAGCATCTACCACTTCTCCAACGAAGGCGCCATTTCGTGGTACGACTTTGCCAAGGCAATTTTCGAGGAAAGTGGGGATGAAATCAGTGTATCACCCATAGAATCAGATAAATACCCCTCACCAACAAAGCGTCCAGCTTACAGCGTATTGTCCAAAGAAAAGATAAAAGAGGCGGGAGTAACGGTTCCTTATTGGAAAGACTCCCTGAAAGAATGTATAAGACTTTTAAAATCAAGTAAATGAAGAATATTCTCATAACTGGCGGTGCCGGTTTCATCGGCTCGCATGTGGTTCGCTTGTTTGTAAACAAATATCCTGATTACAAGATAGTTAACCTCGACAAACTGACCTACGCCGGCAATCTGGCCAACCTTAAAGATGTGGAGAACAAACCCAACTACACTTTTGTAAAAGCCGACATCTGCGACTACGACAAAATGTTGGAAGTGTTCAAGCAGTACGATATAGACGGCGTTATTCACCTTGCCGCCGAGAGCCACGTGGACCGCAGCATAAAAGACCCCTTCACTTTTGCCAAAACCAATGTGATGGGCACTCTTAGCCTGCTGCAAGCCGCCAAAGTTACTTGGGACGGCAATTGGGACGGCAAACGTTTCTACCACATATCCACCGACGAGGTTTACGGCGCTCTGGAGCTTACCAAACCCGAAGGCAACCCGCCCTACGGCGACAAGTTCTTTACCGAAGACACTAAATATCAGCCACATTCGCCATACTCGGCTGCCAAGGCCAGCAGCGACCATTTTGTACGTGCATATCACGACACCTACGGCATGCCCACCGTGGTTACCAACTGCTCCAACAACTACGGCCCGTATCAGTTCCCTGAAAAACTGATACCGCTGTTTATCAACAATATACGTCACGGCAAACCCCTTCCGGTGTACGGCAAGGGCGAGAATGTGCGCGACTGGCTGTTTGTCGAAGACCACGCCCGTGCCATCGACCTTATTTTCCACAAAGGCCGTATTGCCGACACATATAATATCGGCGGTTTCAACGAATGGAAGAATATCGACCTTATCAAGGTGATTATCAAGACTGTGGACAAGATTTTGGGCAACCCCGAAGGCTATTCCGAAAAGTTGATAACCTACGTTACCGACCGTGCCGGACACGACTTGCGTTACGCTATCGACAGCACCAAACTGAAAAACGAACTCGGCTGGGAGCCAAGTCTCCAGTTTGAGGAAGGTATCGAAAAAACCGTTCGCTGGTACCTCGACAATCAGGAGTGGATGGACAACATAACCTCCGGCGAGTACGAGAAATACTACGAAAGTATGTACGGCAATAGGTAAGTGGTTGCAATTTAAAAAGAAATAAAAGACAAATTACAAAGAAAATATTCTAAAACAAAGATTATGATTAACGTTGGAATTATTGGTTGCGGCTTCGTAGGCGGAGCTTTGAAAGATTGGTTGGAAAACAACAACCCCGAGTGCAAACTTTTTATCAGCGACCCTCCAAAAGGTTATAACGACGACCTTAGCAATATCGACATCGCATTTTTGCAGATACACGTGCCCACCGAAGATGACGGTACCCAAAACTTGACACTGATGAAAGAGCTTATCACAAAGCTCCCCGATGTGCCTGTGTTTGTTCGCACCACCATCCTCCCCGGCACAAGCGACCGTCTTTCGAAGGAAACAGGCCATCAGGTATGCTATATGCCTGAGTTCCTTACCGAGCGCACGCATATCGAGGATTTCAAAAAACAGACAATGGTATTCACCGGTGCACACGAGCTGCTCACCAAAATTTTTGTGGGCAAAAAGTTCACCGTTATGACCCCGCTAGAGGCCGAGTTAACCAAGTATATGCACAATGTGTTCGGTGCTTACAAGGTAACCTACTTCAACGCTTGTCGCGAATATTGCGAGAAGATGGGTGCCGACTGGCGTAATGTGCATACGGGAGTCCTTCTTTCCGGCTATATCAACGACACCCATACTTATGTCCCCGGTCCTGACGGAAAGTTCGGCTATGGTGGCAAGTGCTTCCCCAAGGATGTCAACGCTTTTGCCAAGATGACCGAAGGAACCTCCCTCGGAACACTGTTGGAGCACCTCCACGAACTTAACGTTCATTTCCGCGGATTCGAGGAACATATATAATACATTATCTGCTCATTGCGATAGGAGATTCGCAAAAAATTGCGTTCAAAAGTATTTTAGAATAGTCTTTTAACTATTTGAACCTTAATAAAAATGAAAAATTTTGCAATAATAGGTGTTGGCGGATATATAGCTCCGCGTCACCTGAAAGCAATTAAGGATACGGGTAACAACCTGCTCTCGGCCTACGACCGTTTCGACAGTGTGGGCATTATGGACAGCTATTTCCCCGATGCGGCTTTCTTCACCGAACAGGAACTTTTCGACCGCCACAACGCCAAGCTGCAGCGCACCGAAAACCGTCTGGACTACGTAAGTGTATGCACCCCCAACTACCTGCACGACTCGCACACCCGCTACGGTCTGCGTCTGGGCTGCGACGTAATTTGCGAAAAACCCATAGTCCTCAACCCGTGGAACATCGACGC
>JAEENM010000122.1 GCA_016283745.1 Bacteroidales bacterium
GGCATCGATGTTGCCGCTCAAACCGGGGTCGGTGTAGTTGTGCTTGTTGCGACTGAAATTGATGTTATGCACAAAAGCCCCGAGGTTGAAGATGTGCGGATTGTAGATGGTGGTGTCGTAATGGACGTTGAATGAGTCGGTTACGATGCTTTTGCCGGTGCTGTCGGGCAGCGAGTCGGCGGCACGGATTATCCACAGGGTGTCGGTTTTAATCACTTTACCCGGCTGGCGCGCCAGCGAAAACGACTGCTGTGCAAAGAGTGTCAGCGTCTTGAAATCGGTGTAGGCGCTGTAGAGGTACACCGGCATACCGCCGCGGTTGGTCTGTATGTCGTTGGTAAACAGGCTGTCCGACGAAATGCCGCCGTTCTCCTGAAGGTTCAGCTTCTGCCACACAAAACCGCCTTTCACCCTGTATCTCAGGTTCTTGGTGAAATAATTGGTGGTGAGGTCGAGGTAGTTGTTTTTGGTTTTCTGGTTGGTGTACAGACCTTCGGAGTTGATTAGGTTATAGTGCAACGAGACATTCCACGTCTGTGTAATATTCTGTGCGTGAAGAACTTCCAGCTGATACTCTTTTTCTGCCGAACTCTCGTATTTCAGGCTGGTGAAGGGTCGCTCGGTTTGGTACATGTTGAGTGTGAGCGGGTTGCGTCCGTAACCTTCGATTATGCTCGGCCCGTAGCGGAAATCGGTCTGGGACAACAGCTTGGGCATCAGCGAATAGCAGGCCTGTCCCACGTTTCCGGTGTTCAGATAGTAGTCGTCGTTGAACGAGTGGATTTTGTCGTTGAGCTGCAGTCCGGCGGGGTTAAGCATCGGATGCCAATGGCCTATAATTTTTATCGAAAGTGGTGCGAAATGGAAGATGTTCACCGAGTTGATGAGGGTGGAGTCGGGTATGATGTTGGTTTCGAAGATTATGCCTTTTGGCAGGGTGTCGGCATCGCCGCCGGGATTTTGGGTGGTGTCGCCCGAAAAGTTGTTGTTTATGTTGCCTGTAGAATTGCTTATCCGCGATGATGATGTTGTTGATACTGCTGTTCCCGCCGGTCTCTTGAGTTGAGCCTGCGATGCCACTGAAAGGAGTAGCAACGCAAAGACTGTCAGGAGTTTGGCGATTCTCGGCATAGGGCTTTGCAAAAGTTATTTGTTCTCCGAAAGGAAACGTTCCACATCAATGGCGGCCACACAGCCTTTGCCCGCTGCCACAATGGCTTGACGGTACATCGGACTGCACACGTCGCCGGCTGCGAACACCCCTTCGATGTTGGTTTTGGAGCTGGGGTCGGCCACTTTGATATAGCCGTTTTCGTCCATATCTATCTGGCCGGCAAAGAGTTCGGTGTTCGGTTTGTGGCCTATGGCGACGAAAAAGCCCGCTATTTCGATGTCTTTTGTCTCGTCGGTCTTCACGTTGCGCACCCTCACTCCCGTAACGCCGTCAAGGTCGTTGCCCAGCACTTCGGCGGGAACGTGGTTCCACAGTATCTCGATTTTTGGGTTTTCCATCACGCGGTGCTGCATCGATTTCGAAGCTCTTAGCTCGTCGCGGCGGACGATGAGGTACACTTTGTTGCAGAGGTTGGAGAGGTACGAGGCGTCCTCGCAGGCGGTGTCACCGCCGCCCACCACTGCCACGTCCTGACCGCGGTAGAAGAAGCCGTCGCAGGTTGCGCAGGCCGACACTCCGTTGCCCAGCAGCTTGCGTTCCGACTCCAGTCCCAGCCATCTCGCCGAGGCGCCGGTGGCTATTATCACTGCGTCGGCTTTGATAACCTTGCCGTTGTCGTCGGTGAGGGTGAAGGGACGTTGCGAGAGGTCGGCTTTGGCAATGGCGCCGTCGCGCACGTCGGTTCCGAAACGCACGGCCTGTTTGCGCAGGTCGTCCATCATGTCGTTGCCCGAGATGCCTTCGGGGTAGCCGGGGAAATTCTCAATCTCTGTGGTCATAGTAAGCTGACCACCGGGCTGCATGCCGCTGTAGAGTATGGGTTTAAGGTCGGCACGACCAGCGTATATGCCTGCTGTGTAACCAGCTGGACCAGAGCCTATTATAAGGCAGCGTGTTTTTTCTTCCATGGGTGAATGTTTATTGATTCGTTATTTCAATTATCAACTTTCAACTTTCAATTTTCATTACGTTCTCCATATTATTCCGAACGACAGCACGTTGTGGTACTGGCCGTAGTCGAAAATGCCTTTGGTGGAGCCCGAAATTTTGTCTTTGCGGATGTTGAACAGCGAGTACTCGAACCGAACGTTGAATCCGATGTGCGGGTTGAACCAGAAACGTGCGTCGATAAGTCCGGGCATGGCAAAACGGCGGTAGCCGTTCATCTCTTCGATAATGTCGGTTACGTTGGCGCCGTTCTCCGTGGTGGTGTGGCTTACAAGCACCGAGGGGGCCACGCCCACGCCGAAGTCTAGGCTGGTGGTGGGGGCAAAGTGCAGCAGCAGCGGCACTTCGATGTAGCCGGTGTTAACTATCTGTTCTTCAACGGTGTTGCGAGCACCGAGAGCGGCGTAGTTTATCTCCATCTGTCCCGAAAACTGTTCCGAGAAAGGGTAGCTCACCAGCGCGCCCACGTTGAAGCCGCCTTTTTTGTATCCTCCGGTGGCGTCGCCGTCGATTTGGCACAGGTTGAAAGCAACCCGCACGCCGAATTTGAAGTTCTGCGAAAACGCTGTCATACAAAGCGTTAGCAGTATCGTTGCAATGGTCAGTCTTTTCATTTCTTATAATGTATTGTTTGTGCAAATTTACGAAAAATATCCGATTTTTTTTGTCCAAAACGTAAATTATTTTTCCCCGCCACATTTTCCATTACCTTTCTTACCGTGGTGATGCGTATTTACAAGGAGACCGTTTCCCGTACATACTCACGTTTTTTAGTTCTTTTTTCAAAATCATTTTGTTATATAAAAAAAATGTCTTATCTTTGCAAAACGCAATTGGTTCGAAAATTTGAGCTAATTATCACGAAATCATTTGTTTAAGTATCATAAACGGCAAATATTATGGGTATAAACGCTAACAAAAAAGTAAAAAGAGCAAAAGTTAGAGTAAAAGGCAACAAAAACTCGTCCAACAACTGGAATATCAACACCGCTGGCTGGAACGCTATCCACAAGGCTTTCAGAGAGGATGCAAAATAAGAGTTTTCTCTAACCGAGATGAAAAATCTTCAGAGTGGCAAGCTTTGAAGATTTTTTTGTAATTGGATGAAAAAGAATTTATTAGAATAAAGCAAAGCACCGTGCCGGAAATCAGGACCATATCCAACGACGACTTTTTCGCCTTTGTGCTCGATCGCCTTGGCCGCGGCGAGACCGTTGAAATCCCCCTCACCGGCATAAGCATGAACCCGCTTTTGCAGGAAGGCCGCGACAACCTTCTCCTTGCCCCACTCGCTCCCGACGCACCTCTGCATCGCTACGACGTGGTGCTTTTCCGTTACGGCGACACATGTCTGTTGCACCGCATCCGCAAAATCAACGGCGAAACCCTTGTCACCCGCGGCGATGCTATCAACTCCGTAGAGACTCCCCGCCGCTCCGACGTGGTGGCCAAACTCGTTGCCGTACGCAACACCCAAACGGGCAAGCTTACTCAGTGCGACTCCCTTAAATGGAAACTGCTGTCGCGAAAAACCGTCCTTGTCAAAAACATTAAAGTCAAGGTAAGACGGACTTTCCGGATAAACCTAAAAGGCTGAAAAGTTGTTGGAAAACAGAGGTTTATATCCCCCCCCCCTCCTCACATTTTCTTCCCCATTATCTTTTGCATCACCACGGCGCACGAAGCGTCGCCGGTAACCGACATCACCGTGCGTCCCATATCGATGATACGGTCGATGCCCGCTGCCACCGCCACACATTCTACGGGGATTCCTGCCGAGGCGAAAACCATCGCCATCAGCGCCAAGCTACCGCCCGGTATGCCGGGAGTGCCTATGGAGGCCACCGTGGAGGCGAAAGCTATCGCAAAATACTGACTCATAGTGAGGTCGATGCCGCAACAAGTGGCCATGAACACCGACGCCACGCCAAGATATATCGCCACCCCGTCCATATTTATGGTCGCGCCGAGCGAGAGCACAAAACGTCCGGTGTCCTTGCTCACGCCCATCTTTTCGGTGCACTGCATGGTGTAGGGCAGCGTGGCCACCGACGAGTCGCTGGAGAAAGCGAACAGCATTGCCGACTGCATCCCTTTGAAGAATTTCAGCGGCGACATGCCGCCCAGCAGTCCCACCGCCGACGAATACACCACTCCCGCGTGGATGAAGAAACAGAGGTAGGCCAGCCCCAGCAGTGCGGCGTAGGAGCCCAGCACCGCCGGACCGTTGTCCACCACCACGGGGGTGAGCATGCAGAACACGCCTATCGGCGCCAGAGCCATTATATACTCCAAAATCTTGCACACCACCTCGTTGAGACTGAGGGTGAGCTTGCGGGCCATCTCGCCTTTCTCGCCCACATGTACCATGGCGATGCCGAAAAACAGGGCTATCACTATCACCTGCATCATCGACATCGAGCTCAGCGGCGCTATGATGTTGCTCGGGAACATCTCCACAATCTGGTCCATTACAGTGAGCTGCCGCACCTCCACCGCCTCCGCCGTGGCTTCGGGAGTGATGTGGATAAGCGGTACCACGCCTTTCAGCAGGGTGGGCACCACAAGTCCCAGCGTTACGGCGAAAAGCGTCGTTACCATGAAATAGAGCAGGGCGCGCAGTCCTAGCCGCCCAACTTTTTTGATGTCGTTCATCGAAAGTATGCCCGCCATTATGGAGAAAAGTACTAGCGGTACCACGATGAATTTCAGCAGGTTGAGAAAGATTGTCCCGATGGGTTTGATATAAGTGTTGACAAAGTCGGCTTGGTTGGCCAACAAAACTCCGGCTATCACTGCCAGCACAAGGGCAATGCCGATTTGGGCGGTAAGGGAGAGCTTTTTCATGGTGTGGGATTTGGATTCCGTTTTATAAAAACGTCAAATTATCGTATTTATTGCCCGATGAAATGCCGTGTTCATTTTTCTTAATGGAAAATCAAGTTGATTGGCAATAAAAAGAACGAAGTGGCGTTATAAATAATTTATAATTCTGGAGAGACGTTGCATGAAAAACACCGAGAAACAATCACTTGCCGCAAAGCAGTTTGCTCAGTTCTGGGCTGGAAAAGGTTATGAAAAAGGCGAGAGCCAGACTTTTTGGCTCACCCTTCTCGAACAGGTTTTGGGTGTTTCCAATCCTGAAAAGTATATCACTTTCGAGCATAAGGTGAAACTCGACCACACTGCCTTTATCGACGCTTTTATTCCAAGTACCCATGTGATGATTGAACAGAAGTCGCTGGACAAAGACCTTGGGGCTCCCATACGGCAAGGCGACGGGGTGTCGCTCACGCCTTTCCAACAGGCCAAGCGTTATGCCGCAGAGCTGCCCTATTCGCAGCGTCCGCGCTGGATTGTAACCTGCAATTTTGCTGAGTTTTGGGTATATGATATGGAGCAGCCCAACGGCGAACCGCAGAAAATCCTGCTGAAAGACCTCGAAAAGGAATACTACCGCCTGCAATTCCTTGTGGATGAGCAGAACGACCACCTGAAACGCGAAATGGAGGTCTCTGTAAAGGCTGGCGATTTGGTGGGCAAAATATACGACAAGCTCCTTTGCCAATATCACGACCCCAGTAGCGCTGAAACTCTGCGAAGCCTCAATGTGTTGTGTGTTCGGCTCGTTTTCTGCCTCTATGCCGAGGATGCACTGATTTTTGGCAAAAAAACGGCTTTCCACGACTATCTTGCACAATATCCCGCTCGTGATATGCGTCGAGCCTTGATAGATCTTTTTGTTGTGCTCGACACTCCTTGCGACAAGCGCGACCCCTATCTGGACCCCACGCTCAATGCATTTCCATACGTCAATGGCGGACTTTTCAGCGAAAGCGACAGCTTGCTGATTCCGCAGTTTACCGACGAGCTGCGCCAGATGATACTCTCCAACGCTTCCGACGATTTCGACTGGAGTGAGATTTCGCCCACCATTTTCGGTGCGGTGTTCGAAAGCACCCTCAACCCCGAGACGCGCCGCAGCGGAGGAATGCACTACACCTCTATCGAGAATATCCACAAAGTGATAGATCCCCTGTTTCTCGACGACCTGCGCAAAGAGCTCGACACAATCCTAGAGGAAAAGCAGGAGCGACAGCGCGCCCGAAAACTCGACGAGTATCAGAACAAACTTGCCTCGCTCACTTTCCTCGACCCCGCCTGCGGAAGCGGCAACTTCTTAACGGAGACATATTTGTCGCTGCGAAGACTCGAAAACGAGGCTATAAGTGCGCGCCATCACGGGCAGGCCTTTCTCGGCATCGAGGAGGCAAATCCCATAAAGGTTAGCATACATCAGTTTTACGGCATCGAGATTAATGATTTTGCCGTTACTGTGGCAACCACAGCACTGTGGATAAGCGAGGCACAGATGCTGGCCGAAACCGAAAAAATAATCCGCCACGATATTGATTTTCTGCCACTTAAATCATATACCAATATCAAAGAGGGTAATGCCTTGCGTTTGCCGTGGGATGAATGGGAGGTAAAGGATGAAACCATATCGGTTTATGCAGAACGGGCTTATGTTTTTCCGCGACAGGAAACGGTGGCAAAGGTAAGTGAGCCTGAAACGATATATGAAAAAATTGATATTTATGCTGATGAGACAATCACTCACACAAAACCGAAGGAAAAGCAATTCAGACATGTGGATTTTGACTACATAATGGGTAATCCTCCTTTTGTTGGAGCTCGCTGGATGAGTAAAGAACAAAAGCAGGATGTTATTGATATTTTTGGGGCAAAATGGCAAGGTGTTGGAGATCTTGATTATGTGTGTTGTTGGTATAAAAAGACGATTGGCATAATGGCTTATAACACTAAAACACGAGCTGCACTTGTTTCTACAAATTCAATATGTCAGGGAGGTTCTGTAACTAATCTTTGGAAACCTTTGTTTATACAGCACAATGTCCATATCGATTTCGCATACCGCACTTTCCGCTGGGACAGCGAAGCCGATATCAAAGCCCATGTTCATTGTGTTATTATTGGTTTCTCTAAGGCTCCCAACGAAAAGCCTAAAACCATCTATCTGTCTGATAATCATGCTTTACAAGCTGCCAATATCAACGGCTATCTGTTGGATGCACCCAATGTGTTTATTGAAAAAAGATTACGACCAATATGTGATGTCCCCTTGATTTGTTTGGGAGGACAACCCATAGACGATGGGAATTTGGTGCTTACAAATGAAGAAAAAGAAGAACTGTTGGCTAAAGAGCCTCAAGCAGTGCCTTTGTTACGTCCTTTTATGATGGGCAAGGATTTTATAGAGCGTAAACCTCGCTATTGTTTGTGGCTGAAAGATGCAAATCCGACTTTGTTGCGCCAATGTTGTCAAGTTATGGAGCGAGTGCAAAAAGTGAGAGAGTTCCGTTTGGGAAGTAATCGGGAAAGTACACTGAAAGCAGCTGATACACCGACCTTGTTTGGCGCACCTTTTGAATGTTCTGACAACTATATTGCTCTGCCAAAAGTGTCTTCAGAAAACAGGAGGTATATTCCAATGGATTATCTCTCTCCTGACATTATTCCTGGCGATAAACTTTTCTGTATGCAAAATGCCTCATTGTATCATTTCGGAGTGCTTATGTCAAATGTGCACATGGCTTGGACGCGTGTTACTTGCGGCCGATTAAAAAGTGACTACAGTTACAGCAACACTATCGTTTACAACAATTTCCCGTGGCCTAACCCAACGGATGCTCAGCGGACAAGGATTGAGCAGACTGCGCAGGCTATCCTCGACATCCGAGTCAAATACCCCGACAGCAGTCTTGCCGACCTTTACGACGAGGCGGCTATGCCTCCCGACCTCCGCAAGGCGCATCAGGACAACGACCGTGCCGTGATGCAGGCCTACGGTTTCAGCACAAAAATGTCGGAGAGCGAGTGCGTGGCCGCACTTTTCAAACTTTACGAGGATTTGACATAATAGCTTTTTACATATGTAAACAATTAAACACCAACTATATGAAAGATTTTTTCGCACACGAGACCGCAGTCATCGACGAGGGCTGCACCATAGGCAAAGGTACCAAGATATGGCATTTTACGCATATTATGGCGGGATGCACCATTGGCGAGGGCTGTAACATCGGCCAGAACGTGGTGGTGTCGCCCGACGTGGTGCTGGGGCGCAATGTGAAGGTGCAGAACAACGTCTCCATCTACACCGGCGTTACCTGCGGCGACGACGTGTTCCTCGGACCTTCGTGCGTGTTTACAAATGTAACCAACCCGCGCAGTGCCGTCAACCGTAAGAGCCAGTACGCCAAAACCCACGTGGGCAACGGCGCCACCATCGGTGCCAACAGCACCATAGTGTGTGGCCACGACATAGGCGAATATGCCTTTATCGGCGCTGGTGCCGTAGTTACCAAGAATGTGCCCGCCTACGCGCTTTTGGTCGGCAACCCCGCCCGTCAGATGGGATGGATGAGCCGCTACGGCCACCGCCTCAAATTCGACGCCGACGGCTTCGCCACCTGCCCCGAAAGCGGCGAACGCTACCAACTGAAAGACGGCTCTTGTA
>JAEENM010000010.1 GCA_016283745.1 Bacteroidales bacterium
TGGTGGAGATTTTCCGTATCCCGTTCCTGCTCGGCTCCACGTGGTTTTACGTGCGAAAAGAGGAAAAACCGTCCATCGGCGATGTCATCATTTCGGGACTGCTGATGGGATGCGCTTTTTCGGTGCGTTTTCAGGTGATATTCTTCATCGGCGGTTTCGGGCTGGCGATGCTTATCTACAAACGTTGGCGCGATGCCGTGCTGTGGTCGGTGGCGGTGATAGCGGCGGTGTGCTTCACCCAAATCAGCGACCTTTTTGTGTGGGGCGAGCCTTTCGTGGAACTGCGCGAGTACGTCAATTATAATTTCTTCCACTCCGGCGATTACCTCTCGGGGTCGTTCTTCAAATATTTCGGCGTGTTGCTGGGACTTCTGGCTCCGCCGCTGAGTGTGCTGCTGCTGTTCGGATTTTTCTACGGATTCAAACGTCTGTTCCTCTTCCTGCCCGCCTTCTGTTTTCTGCTTTTCCACAGCCTGTTCCCCAACAAACAGGAACGTTTCATTTTCCCCATCATACCTTCGGTGCTGATTCTGGGCTTTGTGGGATGCTACGATTTTTACCAGAAATACAAGGAAAAACGAGGCAAGCAGTTACTCAAAACGTTCAAAGTTGCAGGTATTATCTCATTGGTAATCAATTTGATATTTCTTGTTCCCGTAACGGTGCACTACTCAAAGCGGGCGAGGGTGGAGTCGATGGTGTATATTTCGCAATTTCAGGATGTTAAATCCATTTTGGTGGAAGACACCAATAACGACAGCTACAAGATGTTCCCGAAGACATATTCGGGCTACAACTTTGCGGACATCCCGCTGACTGCCGAGAATAAGGAGAAGTTCTACGCTTCGGCGGAAAACGGCGTGCCGGATGTGGATTTCATCTTTTTCGACGGCACCAAAAACCTTGACCAGCGCGTTGCCGAGGTTAAAACGGTGTATCCCGACATCACTTTCGAAGCCGACGTAAAACCCAGCTTCATCGACAAACTGCTGCACCGAATGAATCCGCGACACATTGTAAATGAAGAGATTGTGATTTACCGCAACAACCCCGTACGTAAAGACAAATAGCTATGGAGATAGGAAAAACCGTTATTATAAGCCGTACCGACAGCATTGGCGACGTAGTGCTTACGCTACCCGTGGCGGGATTCGTAAAACAACGTTGGCCGAAATGCCGCATCGTTTTCCTCGGTGCCGAATACACTCACTCCATTGTCGACTGCTGTCCCGATGTGGACCAGTTTGTTAGCTGGACCGCACTGAAAGACAAACCGTTGGACGAACAGGTACAGACTTTCAAAGACCTTAACGCCGACACCATTCTGCATGTTTTCCCGAATAAAGCCGTGGCGCGTATAGCCAAGAAAGCCGGCATTGCCAACCGTGTGGGCACCTCGCACCGCATCTTCCATTGGACGACCTGCAACCGTCTGGTGAATTTCTCCCGCAAAAACTCCGACCTGCACGAGAGTCAGCTCAACCTGATGCTGCTCAAACCTTTTATAGACAACCTTCCCCCGACACTTCACGAAACTGCAGAAAAGCTACATTTCAAAGCTCCGCAACTGTCACCCGAACTTGCCCAACTAATAGACCCACAGCGGTTTAGCCTAATACTCCACCCCAAGTCGAAAGGGAGTGCGAGAGAGTGGGGAGTGGAGAATTTCGCACGGCTTGTCGAGATACTTCCGCAGGAGCGTTTTCAGATTTTCATAAGCGGCACCCAGTCCGAGGGCGACCTTGTAAGACATTCGTTGATAGAACCTTACCACGACCGCATAACCGACCTTACCGGAAAGATGAGTCTGGCTGATTTCACGGCTTTCATCGCCCGTTGTGACGCCCTGATAGCCGCCAGCACGGGGCCTCTGCATATCGCCGCGGCATCGGGCATCAACGCCATAGGCATCTATCCGCCGATGCGTCCAATACATCCTGGCCGCTGGTGCCCGCTCGGAAAAAGAGTGAAGGTGTTTGTTGCTGAAAAAGAGTGCTCCGACTGCCGCCATACAATGCAGTGCCACTGCATGCAGTCCATAACTCCCGAAGAGATAAGGAGTTACCTCGAAGAAATTAGCAGATAGTTTTTTTGTAAAACCCTTCAAAAACCCTCGGCGGTCAGTCTGGAGAGGACTTTGTACAGCCAGTCGTCGATTTGAAAGGGTATTTCGTCATGTTTGTAGGTGAGTTGGATTTCCAGCTCTTTGTTAAGTTTGGCGAAACGTAGAATCTCGTTGCTCATTCCCAACTTCCCCATCGCCCAAAGTCCCAGTCCTGTACCGTTTATCGACATGAGCGACAGATAATTGGGAAAGTTCAACAGTTTTTCATCGGGTTCGTCGGGGATTCTGAAATAATAAGGAAGCTGTCCCAATTCAGATTTTCCCCAAGGCAGTTCCCAGTCGGGCTTTTCGTTAAAAGACTGTTCAAAAACATCGTCTGACACTATGGTGCGGTATTTCCCTTGGCGGAAACCATAGTTTACCCACGGCCTTTCAAATTGGTTTGGCGATTTGATTTTTCCGGCGCTCCACGCATATTCTATCTCGGCTATAATATTGGAATACAGCATATTCTCCACTTCGTGGCGGCGGTCGGTGAGTCTGAGGTTGGCGATGGCCCGCAACTTGGCATTGGCGTCGAGGGCGTCCAAATCGACTGCATCGGGGTATTCCCTGCCTATGGTGCGTATTACCATATAGGGACCCACTTTTTCGCTTATCTCATCGCGGTGTGCGTAAATAAAGGAGTGCGGGGCATGCTTGAGAAGGAGGTCGGCACATTTTTCGTCCTTATATTTTTCGAATAAGCCGTAGCATTTTCCCAAAAACGACGGCACCCAATCACTTTTCAGTTTCGAGTATGCCCATTCGCGCTCCTTTTTGGTGGGCTGTTCGAGCATAAACGAGATGATTTCTTTCCGACTTTTGGGAGTTGTGTATAAAAATCTGAGTTTCAGTTGTTTTCTTAACAGCATTTTGCCTTTGCAGTCGGGTTTCTTCAGTTGGGCGATGTCGCACAAAGCCTTTCTGCTCTGGTGCTGGGCGAAACGTTTCTCAAGGGAATTGGGTTTCAGCAGAAGTGCGACATATTTTTGATTATAGAGCATAGTGTCGAGCAGTTCGAAAAGATCCTTATCGGGAAGACAGCAGATAAGCTGGTGACGGAATTTCAGAAAGTCGTAATAACTTTTTTCGTCGTAGAGTTTTTCAAACTCTTTGAGAGCCTCGAGTGCCGTTTTTTGTTTCATAATGTGAGATTTGTGATGAAAGTACAAAAATTGTCTGTCGTTACAAAAGTACTATTTTTTTGTGAGGCAACGGCGTTGTACGAGGCAAAGTTTTAAACAATGCCGAGATTTGTTTTTATGCTTTGATTATGAGTGGATTATGAGTGAGTGCGAAAAAAAATATGCGATTTTGCAATACAATTGCAAAATTGCACAAGTGTTTTAATAAAATGCTGATGATTAGATGGTTACCCTTGGACGATATTTTATTCTTAGGCTTGTGTCTCTCAATTCACACCCGGAAAGGCGTCGACAAATTTGATGGTGAAATCGGGGAAAGATTCTACAAACTGTATGGTGAAATCGGGGAAGGAATCGACGAACTGCCACTCGCCGCAGTCGTCGGGGAACGACGAAACGCTCTTTACCTTCAAATCCTCGAAAGCACTTACGACTTTCACCTTGAAATTCGGGAAGGAGTTGACAATTTTTACTTTACCTTTCAGGACTTTGCCCTGGCATTTGCAATCCTTTGTCACCGGCGAGTCCGAGTTAATGGCTTGCGAAGCGCTTATCTGCGCCAAGTAGTTGGTATCTGACTCGGAATAAATAAAATCTGTCTTGCTCTGTGCGAAAAGCGCGAACGGCAGAGCAAAAAACACAGCTAATAACAGTTTTTTCATGGGATGCTTGATTTAAGGCGTGATATAAATTTGTAACGCTAAAGGGAGAAATATTATGGTTTTTACGAAAAAAATGTCCTATTCCTCTTTGCTTCGCAGTATTGCCACAAGCTCTTTGAGGCTGGCGAGGCGCAGACCGAACATCACGGCAATGGAGATTATTCCCGCACCTATTACCACCGCCCACCACGGCAGTCCGAGGCTAAGTCCGCCGAAGTTGGCAAGCACCACCACAGCGAAGAATCCGAGCATCTGCAGCAGATAACGGGCCGAGATGTGCAGATGGAAAATGCGTATTGCTATAACTATCTGTGCCACAGCCGACACCATCTGCGTGGCGAGTGCCGCAAATGCCGAGCCGTGAGCCATCAGCCGAGGTATCACAAGCATGTTTACGGCAAAGTTGGTGATGAGCGATGCAAGAGCTATGATATTGAGCAACTTAAGATTACCGTTGGCGGTGAGCAACGTGCCGAAGACGTAAATGCTTGAAATAGGTATCAAACAGAATATCAGTATTTTAAACACTTGCGTCATTTCGGCGGTGTTGTTGTCGTAGAAAAGTGCAATGACGCCGTCGGCGGTGAACGAGAGGGTGATGGCCATTGCCGACGATGCACAGAAAACCAGAGTAAATACGAGTTTTGTTATCTGCGACACATCCTCGCCATCTTTGGTCATTTTGGAATAGACGGGCAGCAGGGGCACGGAGACGAGATATACAATCATCACAATAGCGTCGAGCAGGCGGAAAGCGCCGGCATAGATACCCGACTGTGTGGCTCCGGTGCCTTCGGGGAGCATGCGTTCCAGCATAACGGGGTCAAGACGGCTGTAGAACGACATCAGCAGGGCCAACAGGGCGAAGGGCAGACTTTTCTTTATTATCATCCACGAAACGGGCATGTCCCAACGCAGCCGACGCATTCCGGTCTTGTGTATCAGTATGATAAGCGCCGTGGCGGCGGTAATGGCGTAGGCCAGCACCTGTGCGTAGATGAAATGTTCGATATGGAAACCGTCTTTCAGCACGCCACCCCAAAGCATTATGGCACAGAAGATTATCATCAGCACCTTGTCCATAACGGAGAGCAGGCTGTCGGTCTTGAAAAGGAAAAGTCCTGAGAAATTGGACCGCAGGTAGAGCACCAGCGAGTTGAGGAACTGAATGAGCGACACCCACGCCAGAAGCACGAACTGCCGCGAGTTGTAGCCTATTATAAGCCCCACACCGAAAGTGGCTACGAGGAAAAGTACGAACATCGCCAGTTTGATGTTGAGAATCACCGGCAGGTGTTTTTTTAGTAAATGGCTGTGCTGCGCAATGTTACGACTGTTGAAGTTGGTAACTCCCAAGTCGAGCAGTATGTTGAACATGTAGGCGAAGCTGAGTATGGCGAAATACAGACCGTATTCGGCCGCCCCCACGCGGTTCTGCACCTGCACGTCGATTCCCAGTATCCAGAACGGCTTTACGACAAGGTTCAGGACGAGGAAAAACAGTATGCCCGACAGAAGTTTCTTGCGCATCGCGTCAGTGTTTTTTGTTTTTGGGTTTGTCCTCGGTGGTGGGTTTCAGCTTTTTGCGACGACGTTCGCGCAACAGCCAAATTATGCCGATGAAGAACATAAAATAGGCGAAGGAGAACATCGGCAGCTGGATTACACGGTAGATGGCTTGGAGCAAATTATTGAAATTGAATTCGTTGTCGGCCTCAAGACAGAAGATTGCCACGCAGCCCGCCGCCACAAGCACCACAAATCCCACCAAAATCCACAGTAGCACGCGGGCTATGTGCTTGGAGTCGGTGCGTTTCAGTTTCCAGTTTCTGAAAATCAGCACTGTAAGTACGGCGGCAAGCACGTAGATTATGATTGACAGTATTTCGTTGTTTCCAAGTTCAGACATAATTATATGTGGTTAAAATATGTACTGTATTTCTTTTATGTCGCAGGTAATTGATTTGTTGTCAGATGTTTGCAGTTGCAGGTGGCCGAATTTGTCGATTCCGGTGATGGTGGCGTCGATAGTCTCGTTGCGGTAGCGGTAGCTCTTTTGTTGGCCGAGGTTGAGCAGGTTTTGCAGGTAGTTTTCGTTTATCGTCTCAGTTTCACCGAGTTTCAGTTTTGTGTACCAGACGCCTATTTCGTGGAGCAGGTTTTGCAGTATGTCGAACGTCTCGAAATCCTTTCGGACAATGGTTTTCAGCGAGGTGGGGTTGGGCAGCGAGGGGTCGAAAGCGGTTTGGTTGACGTTGAGTCCGATGCCGGCCACGGCGAAAGTGTAGGAGTTGCCCGAAATCTTGTTGTTTACCAGCATTCCGCAGATTTTCCGGTTGCCCACGTAGATGTCGTTGGGCCATTTGATGCGGATGTCGTCGCGTTTGGGCAGGAGTTGTTGCAGCGTGGTGCACACCGCCACCGACAACACTTTGTGCAGCTCGAACTGTGCCGCTACGGGCAGGAAGGTCGGTCGCAACATCACGCTGAAGGTGAGGTTTTTGCCCTCCTCCGAGCTCCAGCTGTTGCCGCTCTGGCCGATGCCGGCGGTCTGGTGTTTTGCCAAAACCACGGTGCCTTCGGGTTGGTCGTGCATCGTCTCGTTGTCCATAAAATAGAGGTTGGTCGAGGCGAGGCGGTCGAAGGCGAGAACGTTGAAACGCAGTGGCTGCGGGTTGTTCGGTGTTTGGCTCACGGTGCTGTTTTTACCTGTTTCCATAAAAAACCACGAATGGGGGCTGTGCGGCCTCCATTCGTAGCTGCGGGCAAGTCCGGATGTCAGACTGCCATTATTTCTTTCTGTTTGTTGTCGTAAATCTTGTCGATGTCGGCGATGAACTTGTCGGTGATGTCCTGCAGTTCTTTTTCCACCTGTTTCACTTCGTCTTCGGGCACGCCTTTGTCTTTCAGTTTTTTCACTTTGTCCATCACGTTGCGGCGCACGTTACGCACGTTCACTTTGCCGTTTTCGATTTCGGATTTGGCGGTTTTCACCAGCTCTTTACGACGTTCCTCGGTCAGCGGGGGTATGATGATGCGGAGCATGTCGGCTTCCTGCTGCGGGTTGAAACCGAGGTTGGCGGCCTGTATGGCTTTGCTGATGGGTCCGAGCATCGTTTTTTCCCACGGCTGCACGGTGATGTTGCGCGGGTCGGGGGTTACGATGTTGGCCACTTGGCTGATGAGGGTGGGGGTGCCGTAGTAGTCCACTTTTATACCGTCGAGCATGGCGGGATTGGCCTTGCCGGCACGGATTTTTGTGAGTTCTTTCTCAAGATGGTTGATAGCGCCCTGCATGTTGTTACGGGCTTCGTCGAGGCAATTTTTTGAAAGTTCGTTCATATTATTATGTGTTTATTTTCGGTTTGCAAAGTTACGTTTTTTTTCAGAGAAAACCAAATCCGCCGCAGCCGTAACCCCTTAAATAATTATCGCTAAAAAAATAAGTACAATAATGACAAAGCATTGCGCCAGAAAAATATTCTCAAATGTGCCCAAAATAGGAACATTTGAAAACCAGCCGTCAACACAATCCAACTCGTCCTTGAAGTTGGTCCGGCATCCGCGCAACAACCATCTTATTAATGCACCAAGAACACGAGCGAGTCCCATATGTCATTTTAATTATTGATTTTCTTTTGCTGTTGTTGTGGATTTATTGCCTGTGGCAATAAGCTAAAGGTTGCAATCCGCAACAGTGAACACAGGGATTTGAAATCCCGATGCTCTATTGCGGCGGATTGCAAATCCGCCGCAACTGGAATGGTTCGTCGTTATCTTCATTATACCTCAACTCCAATACAAGATTCAAATTTGATATTTGTTATGTTTTCCCGTTCTATAACATCTCTCACTTCCTTTGTACAGACATTCATTTTTGTGTCTTTAAGATGAAAAATGTCAAAACCATGCCATGTTTTTAGATCAAACCAAGTTATTTCTTTGTCCCAGTCATTTTTTATTATAGGGCCGACTTCACAAATATTCAACCATCCAAAGTATGTGTCGGAAACGCCTTCTATATCAGCGGCAAAACATTTATACCCATTAAAATTTTCTCTTTCAAGTATATTTTTGAATTTTTCGGATATAAGAAATTGCATCCAATCTAAATATGGAATTATATCGTAATGTTTAGAACCTTTCTTTACAATATATCTTGAATCTGAAACTATAGGATCTGTTTCTACCAGCAATTTACAAGCATCATAATTGTTTACTGGCTCAATTTGCATTTCTCTCCACAAGTGTTTGGGTGTGAAATAAAAGAATTCTTTTTCCATATCAAATGCCTAATCTCTATGTTTCAGTATGTTTGTAATGCCGTTTGTGTTTTCTGTGCCAAAGCCTGTCGTTTCTATTTCGGACGCACGCGGTGCTTCCTTACATTTTTCGCCCCTACCTATTTCCCAATTCCGAAATCCGAATTCCGAAATCCGAATTCCGAACTAATCACGCCATTCCACGTTCGTTTTTGATGGTTTCGTAGGCTTCGTTGATTTCCTTGAACTGTTTTTCGGCGTTTTTCTTGATCTCCTCACCCATGGTTTCCACACGGTCAGGGTGGTATTTCATTGCCAGTTTGCGATAGGCTTTTTTCACCTCCTCGTCGGTGGCCGATTTGTCGATGCCGAGCACGGTGTAGGGGTTCTTGGTGTAGGTGGTGTGGCTTGTGCTGCTTCGGCTGTAGCCGCTGCCGGCGTGACGTGCGCGTATGGAGTTGAGGTAGAACTCGCTCACATACAGCAGTCGGGCAATGCGGTTGAGCTGCATCTCCTCTTCGGGGGAGCAGTAGCCGTCAGCGTAGGCCACTCCAAACAGGAAATCGATGATGTTCACACGTGTGTCGAACTTGGTGTTGGTGCGTATCTGGTTGCAAACGCCGCGCAGGTCGATGTCTTTTTTCAGCACATCGCGCAGAAGCTCCACAAGGTCGGCGGCTTTTTTCTCGCCGAAGGTGTCGAGAAGGAATTTCTTGACGTAGTTGAGTTCCGATTTCAGCACTTTGCCGTCGGCTTTCATAATGGCGGCGGTGAGCACTATCAGCGCCACCGAGATGTCGTTCTGCGTAGTGAAGCGTTGCCGCGAGCCCCCGTTGCCGGAGGATGCTTTCGGCGCCTCCTTGTCGTTGGACGATTTATACCCGTCGGCAAGTGAGCCCAGCGCAAGACCTATCAGTACGCCGATAGGTCCGTAAAAAGCCCAGCCGAGCCCTCCCAATATCCATTTCCATACTCCCATAGTGCTATTATTTTTTGTTTGTGATTGCTTTGTAAATTTCTGATTGGATGTTCGTCCGGATGTTCATCTTGGCCAGTTTGTTGGTGCTTACGTCGGGGTAGGCGCGGTTGGAGAGGAAAATGTAGGTGAGGTTGTATTCGGGGTCCACCCATACGAAAGTGCCAGTGAATCCCGAGTGTCCGAAACTTTTCTGCGAGGCTTCGGGGGCGCAGGGCGACGACTTGCCTTTTATCGCCGGCTTGTCGAATCCCACGGCCCTTCGGTTGTTCTGTTTTGCAAAATGACGGTAGTTGAAGAGCTGTATCACCTCTTTCGAGAGGTATTCATCTCCGGCGTAGGTGCCGTTGTTGAGTATCATCTGGTACAGTTTCGCAATGTCGGTGGCGTTGGAGAAGAGTCCGGCGTGTCCCGACACCCCGCCCATCAACGCGGCGTTCTCGTCGTGGACGGTGCCTTGCACCTGTATCTTGCGGAAACGGGTGTCCTTTTCGGTGGGTGCGATATTGGCTTTGTCGAAGCCGTTGGTGAGGGGGTTGAAAGCGGTGCGGCTCATACCCAGCGGCTGGTAGAAATGTTGGTACATAAACACATCGAGCGACTGTCCGCTGACGCGTTCCACCAAATCGGAGAGAAGTATGAAACCGAAATCGCTGTAAAGGTATTTCTTTTCGGGGAGAAGCTTGCTTTTGGCAATCTTGTGCAAAACCTCGTCGCGATGCTTTTTACAGATGTAGATATCATCCACGAAGGGGTAGAAGTCGTTGATATTGTCGGGGTTACGTTCAAACACCGTGGAGTCGAGGGTACCGTTTGTCACCACATCTTTCCAGAAGGGGATAAAGGCTTGGAAACCAGCGGTGTGGCACATCGCTTCGAGTATGGTGATGTCCTCTTTGTCGGTGTTTTTGAGATACGGCAGGTAGCGCGACATCTTGTCGGAGAGTTTCACTTTGCCGGCGTCCACAAGTTTCATCATGGCGATGGTGGTGGCTGTTACCTTGGTAAGCGAGGCAAGGTCGTACATCGTGCTGTTGTTCACTATCGGCGATTTGGGGTCGTAGGTGAGGTTGCCGTAGGTTTTGTTGAAAATGATGTCGCCGTCCTTGGCCACGAGAATCTGGCAGCCCGGGTAGGCCTTCTGTTTTATCCCGTCGAGGGCAAGGGAGTCCACTCTGCGGAA
>JAEENM010000011.1 GCA_016283745.1 Bacteroidales bacterium
CAGTTCCTTGTGATAATCCTCGGCAGCCTCGGACTGATACCGCTTACAGGCGTGGCTGTGCCGTTCCTTAGCTATGGCAAGTCGAGCATCGTCGTCAATATGATTGCCTTCGGTTTCATACTCTCGCTTTCGCGCGAAAAAGCCACCGAGCGTCAGGCGGAATACATACGCGGCAAATACGATGGCATCATCGCCGCCGGCAGCGCGTCGTTCATCCTAGTGGGATTCTTCATAGTCTGCTGGCTGTTCGCCTACCAGTTCTTCGCCCGCGACAACACCCTTATCCGTCCCGCTTTTGTAACCAACAACCAAGGTGCGCGCGTGGCCGAGTACAACCCCCGTATCGACATACTGATGCGGAAACTCGCCGCAGGCAACATCTACGACCGCAACGGCGTGGTGCTTGCCACTAGCGTGGACAGCATACTCAACGACAAGAAAGTCGTGGACAAGATAGTGGAGGCCGGTATCACCGCCGAAGAAGTGAAAAAGGCGCACCGTTATCCCAAGATGAGGTATTATCCTTTCGGCGACCAGATGTTTTTCACCCTCGGCGATTTCAACACCAAGGTGCTGTGGGGCAGCCACGACGACAATCCCTACGGATATATGGCCGAAAGCCGTCATCTGGCCATGCTGCGCGGTTTCGACAATATCGCCCGCGACGAGTACGGAAAACCCCGCAAGGATGTCCTCAGGGCGCGCAACTATATCTACAGCCCTTACCTTGCCGAACGCGGCGAGAAAGAGTTCCGCTACACGCGATACGACTATTCGGCACTTCTGCCTATGCTCAAAGCCGGCACCGAGAGCCGAAAAGTGCGCCAATGGAACGAAAAACGTCCCGAACGCGACATCACACTCACCATCGACGCTAAGCTGCAGGTGCGTATGCAGAACGCGCTGCAACAGTTCGCCGCCACTCGCAAAAACAACTATATGCGTGTCTCTGTAGTGGTCCTCGACGCCGCTCAGGGCGACCTGCTGTGCTCGGCAAACTACCCGTTGCCCAACCAAGACACCCTTGTGGCAAAAAGCAAAGTGCCGTATTACAGCGACAACTACAGCAATTTCAAGGCCTACACCGACCGCGACCTCGGCACCACTTTCCAATCGCAGCCGGGCTCCACAGCCAAAGTGATGTCGGCAATGGCCGGATTTATGAAACTTGGAGACGCCGCCACAGGTAAGTCGTATATGGTGTATAGCGAGGAGAAAATCGACACCAAGCTCGGCGAGCCTACCGGCAATGTGTCGCTGCACTCCGCCATAGTGCAGTCGTCGAACTGCTATTTCGTCAATTCGGTCAACGATTTGAATCTGTATAAGCAGCTTGGCGAGATTTACAAAGCTACCGGCGTGCGTATCGACCGCGAGGCCATCGACAAACGCGGACGCACCGTCATCGACAAATCGCTCACGCCATATTTCTTCTACACAAGCGATATGACGGACACTGCCGTGTTCAACGCCGAGGTGTCGGCCACCAGCCAACGCGGCACTCATAAATACAACAATTATATCGAACGTCGCACCAGGAGACAGCAATACGAAAAGATGAACTGGAGCCATTGCGCCTGGGCGTGGGGACAAGGCACCCTGCGCGCCACTCCGCTCAATATGGCACGTGTGGCGTCCATCGTGGTGAACAACGGCACTCTGCCACAGACACGCTACCTGCTCAACGACTCGCTGCCAAAAACCAAGGTGTGCGCCAACTCGCTCGAACCGCTGAAGTCGTATATGAAAGACCAGGCACGGCAGAAAGGCAGCATCTCCAATCCCGCTATCGGCGGAAAGACTGGCACTCCGGAGCGTTCGCATGTGGTACGCAACAGCAAAGGCAGAAAGGTGAAAACCAGCAAAAACGACGCTTGGTACATCTTCTTTGTCGATAGCGAAGGCGTAAAACAAGCCAAAGCCCGCAAACTTGCCGTGGCGGTACGTATCGAAAGAGCCAACGCCACTTCGAGCCTCGCTATGCAACTCTCTCGCACTCAAGTTATTCCAATCCTCACAGAAACAGGATATATGAATTAAGTTGAAAATTGAAAGTTGAAAGATATAGGTCAAAAGTCTAAAGTCAAATGTCAAAGGACTAGTGACCATTGACCGAAGACAAATTACTAATCACTAATCACAAATCACTAAAAATATGAGCAGCTTTTTTGACAAAATAAAGAAATTCCTTAATCCTATCGATGAGCCGGATATGGAACAAAACACCGCAAAGGTGGAAACTCCGGAGAAACCGGTTGCCGAACCCGTGGAAAAACCGAAAAAAGACGACCTTGAACCGACTAAGGAACAGTCAGAACCAGAGCAGGTTACTGCGACCGAACCAGAGGAGAAGAGTGGGGTAGAAGTACCGGAAAAGGACACACCCGAACAACCCCCGTCCACCACGGAGACGCCATCGGAGCAAAAACAACAATCCGCAGAACCGAAAACCGACGAAGTGTCGGCACCGCAGATAAGGGCGGAGGTGATAAAAAATGTTACCCTGTTGCTTAAACCTCTGCTGGGAAAAGACGATTTCAAAGGCATCGCCTTCTATGTGACACAACACAATTACGCCTTGACTTTGGACAAAGAATTCGAAAAACTGCTTCGCATACAATTCGACGACATGGGTTTCAAATCGCTCGGCAACGGCAAGATAGAGGTCTTCGAACGTCCTTCCTCCGCCGACGCACACAGCGTTTACCGCGACATCATCTTTGCCGAAATCGTCACCAAGGAATCCAACATACACCACGCCCCGCGCAAGGCACGTATCACCATTTTCCGCGGCAAAGGCAGTCTGAAACAAGAGGAATACATCCTTGACACCGCCGTTGACAATAAAAAAGTCTATTGCATCGGTCGTGGCGAGATAAGCACCAAAGGCGGTGTGTTCCGCGACAACGACATAGTTATAAACGAAGCCGACCCCAATCCTGCCATTGCCGACCTCAACAACTACGTGAGCAGCTCGCATGCCAATATCGAAGTGCACGACGGCGGTTTCTATCTGAAAGCCATGCAGGGCGGTATCGCTAACGGCAACGCCACCAAGTACATACGCGACGGCAAGGTGTTCAAACTCGAGACCGACTCGATGTCGTACCCCCTCAAGGACGGCGACCTTATCGAACTCGGACGCAAAGTACTGCTTAAATTCGAAATACTTATGTAATAACACTTGAAAGTTATGAAAAAAATACGTTTATTCGCCCTTTTGGCCACAATTCCATTTGTTTTGCACGCACAAGGCCCCAAGCCGATAGTCAACGACACCGTATGGGTGAAAGGTATCCCCATAGTGCTGGTGAAAATCGACGCAGGCACGTTCCAGATGGGAGCCACCACGGAGCAGAGCGTTGCCGCAAGCCGCGACGAGAAACCCGTTCACAGCGTAACCCTCGGCAGTTATATGATAATGCAGACCGAAGTAACGCAGGAGCTGTGGCAGACCATAATGGACAACAACCCAAGCCCGTTGAAAGGCAGCAACAGGCCCGTTCACAACGTCAGCTGGTACGACTGCATGGAGTTTATCGAAATGCTTAACGCCGTAAGCGGACGCCAGTTCCGTCTGCCCACCGAGGCCGAATGGGAGTACGCCGCACGTGGCGCCGAACGCAGCAAAAAGTATAAGTTTGCCGGCAGCAACAACGCCGAGAAAGTGGCATGGAACGCCGAGACCCTTGGCGGCGCCGAGCTTTACTACGTACAGCAGAAAATGCCCAACGAACTCGGCATCTACGATATGAGCGGTAACGTGTGGGAGTGGTGCTCTGACATCTATGGTGTATATTCCGACAAGGAACAGACCAACCCCACCGGAGCCGAAGCGGGCGACAACCGCGTATTGCGCGGAGGCAGCTGGCAGACACCGCGTTCCCAATGTCGTGTGAGCTGCCGTACAAACGCCATACCCTACGAACGCCGCGAAGAATACGGACTAAGACTGGTGCTGGAATAGTTGCGATTTATAATTTCGGAACCTTTAGCTCGGCGTAGCCAATTCGGAATGTAAAGACGCTGCATGCAGCGTCTTGAAATACTGACAAGTGATAAAATAATGAAATATGATATGTAAATGTTGCAACAACGAAATAGACGATAACAGCGTTTTCTGCAAACACTGCGGGGCTCAGCAGACGACAGAAAGTATTTCTGAATATGTCGACCTCGGACTTCCCAGCGGCACTCTGTGGAAAAAAAACAACGAAGATAATACCAACGACGACCACGGATTTTACACCTATCTAGAGGCAGTGAGACTTTTCGGCGATAATATGCCCACCAGAGGTCAGTTTCAGGAATTAATAGAATATTGTGTCTGGACTTGGAATGCCTTTAGAAATGGGTACGATATTAAAGGCCGAAACGACAAATTCCTATTTCTGCCAGCAGCTGGTTTCCGCGATTGTAATGGCGGTTTGAACGATGTGGGTTCCATCGGCTACTTTTGGTCATCCACGCACCATGGTTCCTACAACTCGTGGTACCTCTACTTCACCTCTGAAGGAACGGACTTGTACTACGACGATAGGAGCAACATGCAATCCGTGCGCCTTGTCAAATCTGCCCAACACTAATAACTCTTCACTAATCACAATTAACCAAAAAAATCGTATATTTGCACCGCATTTTGCGGCAACGAAAATCAATAAATTATCGTCGTAAAGCCTCATAAATAAACGAAAAACAACAGGATATGCCTTTTTTGCAAGAATATGAAAAACTCCAGATGATAGGCAAAGGAAGCTTCGCCACCATCTGGAAAGTGCGTCACGAGAAGCTCGGCTATATCAGGGCTGTGAAAGTCTCCAACGAGTTGGTCGACGACGAGAACGACCCCGCTTACCGTTCGTTCCTCAACGAGTGCAAGGTGCTGCTCAAAATCGGCAACGGCTCGCACCCCAACATCGTGCATATCTACCAGCCGCGCCTTATCGACAACCGCGCCGTGGTGGAGATGGACTACGTGGAGGGCGAAACGATGGAAAAATACCTTTCCCGCGTAAAATTCGTGTCTATCGACGAATTCTACCGCTTTTTCGACGAGATTGTGGGCGCTCTGGCATACTGCCACCACGATATCTACCGTTTCCTTATGGATCCCAACGTCGACGACCTCGTCACCGATCCAAACGACGGACAGAAATATCTCATTGACGAAGCCACCGAACGCCGTCTCGTGGAGAAATACAGCGTCACACACAACGACATACACTCCAACAACGTGATGCGCCGCAGCTACGACGGCAATTTCATACTCCTCGACTTCGGTCTGGCCATCCAGGACGGCAAGGCTGTGAAAAGCAGTTCGCGTAGGGGAGGGGCACTGGAATATATGTCGCCCGAAAAGTTCGACGACAGCAGCGTAATCACCACACAATCAGATATATATAGTCTCGGCGTGCTTCTATACGAAGTCCTTGCCGGACGTGTGCCGTTCCAGATGGACCCCACACGCTATTCGAGCAACCCAACTGCAGCGGGATACGAGATTATGACAGCCCACAAGGAGGCCTTGCCACCGCCGATAGAGCCGTTGCGTCGTGAAGCCTTCGAGAAAGTCCATCCGGGCGAGACGTACGTCAAGGATTATCCCGACTGGCTGGAGGATATGATACTGAAATGCCTCGAGAAAAACCCCGCCAATCGTTATGCCGACGCCAAGGTGCTTCTCGACGAATACAAAGCCAAGAAAGCGCTTGGAAACGATGTGGCTTCATCACGCACTTTCCCCATAGGTGCGGCAGCTATGAATAGCGAATATGCCATTGACAACAACAATACTTCCACACCTTCATCGTTGCCCATCAACGACACCTTAGCCACGTCTTCTCCCACAGTTTCGTCGGCGGCTCAGATTCCGCAGTATGAGGAACCAACCGCACCACAAACTATTCGCCCTGGTGTAAGGACCAATCCTCCTGTGACACAGTATTCACAAGGAGCTACACCACCTGCAAAAAAGAAGAAATCACACGCCGGACTGATTGTCTTTTTGATACTGCTGTTTCTGGCAATTTTGGGAGTGGGTGCCTATTTCGGCTACCAGTGGTACGAGGATTCGCAATACGCACATTATTATACCTACGCCTCGAGCCTCAACCTGCGTTCGTCGCAGAGTGCCAAAAGCAAGAGCAACATCATTGAAGCACTGCCTTATGGCACAAAACTTTATATGGTGTCGTATGGCAACGACTGGTGCGAGGTGAAGGCAAACACCAGCAACGGCAAGCAAACGGGTTATGTTTCAACTGATTACATCCTTTCCGAGTCAGATTATTATCTGATGGACGGCATTTTCGGAAACAGCGAAGCTCGTGAGATGATTTCCGAACAGCGTTGTCGCAAGGCACTTCTTGAATATTTCAAAGATAAAAAATATCGCAGCTATCTCAGCGATGATGCCTACAAAGCCATCGGACAGCAGGCTTACTCCGACTCCAGGCAGATGTGGCAGGTGTCGTGCTACAGCCCTAAGAGCAGTTACAACTCTGTGTATTATTGCAGGGAGTACGAAAAAAACTCCAAATATAGAGATATGGTAGTGATAATCAGCCGCATGCAGAATAATGTTGTAAAAGAACGCAAACTGGTTTATTTCTATTTCGACTCCGAAGGCAAGTCGTATGTGGTGTACGAGGAAGTGCCAGATTCTGACAGGATAAAGAGCGTCTCCGTAAACACAAGCTGGTGGACTGGCAGCAAAACTTTCGACATCGAATATTATTAAAAACCAACGCATTGCGTAATTGCAGCGACGTTTATTTAGAGCAAAGAAATTGTTTTTTCGCACAATGCTGTGAAAAAACAATTTTTTTTCGTATCTTTGCAAAGATAAGCCAAATGGCAGTTAAGTGCAGTTTGGTTGAATTAAACTTTTGTGTTACAACAGAATAAATAAAAAAACAACGATAAAATTATGGATTTCAGCTTATCAAAAACCGAAGAACTCTTTCTGCAGATGATACGCGAATTTGCAGAAAAAGAGGTAAAACCCCTTGCCGCCGAAGTTGACGAGGAGGAACGTTTCCCGATAGAGACCGTTCAGAAAATGGCCAAGATCGGTCTGATGGGTATCCCCATCCCGAAAGAATACGGCGGAGCCGGCGGAACCAACATCATGTACGGCATGGCCGTTGAGGAACTCTCGCGCGCCTGCGCCACCACCGGCGTGATACTCTCCGCACACACCTCGCTGTGCTGTGCCCCCATCATGGAAAACGGCACCGAGGAACAGAAACAGAAATACCTGCCCAAGCTAGCCTCTGGCGAATGGATCGGCGCTTTCGGCCTTACCGAACCTAACGCTGGCACCGACGCCGCAGGTCAGCAGACCATCGCCGTGCTCGACGGCGACGAATGGGTGCTCAACGGCAGCAAGATATTCATCACAAACGGCAGCTACGCCAACGTGTTCATAATCATCGCCATGACCGACAAAAGCCTCGGCACCAAAGGCATCAGCGCTTTCATCGTTGAAAAGACCGACCCTGGCTTCAGCATAGGCAAGAAAGAAAAGAAAATGGGTATCCGCGGCTCGGCAACCACAGAGCTTATCTTCGAGGACTGCCGCATTCCCAAGGACCGTCAGCTCGGTCAGCTCGGCAAAGGCTTCGGCCTTGCTATGAAAACCCTCGACGGTGGCCGTATCGGTATCGCCGCTCAGGCTCTCGGTATCGCACAAGGCGCTATGGACGAGACAGTTAAATACACCAAAGAACGTAAGCAGTTCGGCAGAAGCATCAGCCAGTTCCAGAACACACAGTTCCAGATGGCCGACCTCGAGACCAAAGTGCAGGCCGCACGTCTGCTTGTGCGTTCGGCACACTACAAAAAAGACCACGGCATGCCTTATTCTGCCGACGCGGCAATGGCAAAACTCTTCTGTGCCGAAACGGCAATGGAAGTTACCACCAAGGCAGTGCAGTTCCACGGCGGCTACGGCTACACCCGCGAATATCCCGTTGAACGCATGATGCGCGATGCCAAAATCACCGAAATTTACGAAGGTACGAGCGAAGTGCAGCGCATGGTAATCGCTGGCAAGTTATTTAAATAAAATTAGTGACTCGTGATTAGTTACGTGATTAGACAAATGCAATTGTCGATTCACTAATCACCAACCACTAATCACCCAAAAGAAATAAAAAAACAATGAATATAGTAGTTTGTATAAAACAAGTGCCGGACACCACCGAGGTGAAGATCAACCCGCAGACCGGCACACTGATACGCGAGGGTGTTCCCAGCATTATGAACCCCGACGACAAAGGCGGACTGGAATTCGCTTTGCAGCTGAAAGAACAGTACGGTGCCCACGTTACCGTCATCACCATGGGCTTGCCTCAGGCCGACGCTATCCTGCGCGAGGCTCTGGCAATGGGCGTCGACCGCGCCATACTGCTCACCGACCGCAAACTCGGCGGCGCAGATACCTTGGCAACCTCCAGCGCTCTGGCAGGTGCTCTCCGCACAATGGATTACGACCTCATCATCACCGGCCGTCAGGCTATCGACGGCGACACCGCTCAGGTGGGACCCCAGATTGCCGAACATCTCGACCTGCCGCAGGTTAGCTACCTCGAACATCTCGAATACGACGGCAACAAGACTTTCACCATCCGCAAACAGACCGAAGAGGGCTATCAGGTGCTCCAGATGGACGCTCCCTGCCTCGTCACCGTTCTGGCATCGGCAGTGAAACCGCGTTATATGAGCGTCAGCGGCATCGTGGACGCCTACAGCCGCGAAGTGGAAGTGTGGAACGCCGACAAAATCGACGTGCCCGAAGAACGTATCGGCAAAGCCGGCTCGCCCACAAGCGTGTTCAAATCGTTCCCCAAGAGCCTCAAACCCGCCGGCGAGACCTTCGAAGTGTCGCCCGAAGAGGCTGTCGAGCTGATTGTCAACAAACTGAAAGAAAAACACATCATCTAACCCTTTAAACAGAAATAGAAATGGATATATCACAATATAAAGACGTTTATGTTTTCGCCGAACAGCGCGACGGCGTTATCCAGAATGTGGCTTTCGAACTGCTTGGCAAAGCCCGCGACTTGGCCGACACCCTCGGCGAGAAAGTCGTAGCTATACTTTTGGGCAACGGCATCAAGGACAAAGCCCAGCAACTTATTGCCAGCGGCGCCGACAAGGTTTTCGTAGTTGACAACGAACTGCTGAAAGACTATCTCACAGAGCCTTACGCACAAGCCATCACACAAATTATCCAAAGCCAGAAACCCAGCATTTTCCTGTTGGGCGCCACCACCATCGGCCGCGACCTCGGTCCGCGTCTGAGCGCACGCAACGTTACCGGCCTCACCGCCGACTGCACCAAACTGGAGATTGGCGAGAACCGCGAGTTGCAGATGACTCGTCCCGCCTTCGGTGGCAACCTTATGGCTACCATCCTCTGCAAGGAACACCGTCCGCAGATGAGCACCGTGCGTCCGGGCGTTATGCAGCGCATCCCTGTCGACAACAGCCGCACTGGCGAAGTGGTGGACTTTGCACCCAATTTCGACATGGCCAAGATTAACCGCGTTAAGCTGGTTAAGACCGTGAAAGAAGAGAAATCCGTGGCCGACATCTCCGAAGCCAAGATACTCGTCTCCGGCGGTCGTGGCGTTGGCAACAAGGAAGGTTTCCAGAAACTCGAGGCTCTGGCCAAAGAACTTGGCGGCGAAGTGTCGTCGAGCCGTGCCATGGTCGATGCCGGCGTTATGGAACAGAGCCGTCAGGTGGGACAGACGGGCAAGACCGTGCGTCCGAACCTCTACATGGCCTGCGGTATCAGCGGCGCCATCCAGCACCTTGCAGGTATGGAAGAGAGCGAATTTATCATTGCCATCAATAAAGATAAATACGCACCCATCTTCAACGTTGCAGACCTCGGCATTGTGGGCGACTTGCACAAAATTGTGCCCATGCTCACCGAAAAGCTGAAAACAATGAAATAATTTGTTTTTTGTTATAATTCACCGCACGACCTGTTTTTAATCGATTGGTTTGATTGAAAGCAGGTTGTGTCTTTTTGGAATGTAAAAGTGTGCAAAACAGTCGGTTATAGCAGTTTGTTCTATTCTTTCTTCAAGATTGGGACGTTCACCATCGGTGGCGGCTACGCCATGATTCCGCTGATGGAGGATATCCTTGTGGACAAACGTCAATGGATTGACAAAGAGGAGTTTATGAACATCCTCTCCATCTCGCAGGCCATGCCGGGTGTTTTTGCCGTAAATATGGCCACAAACATCGGCTACAAGCTGAAAGGCGTGCGTGGCTCGGTGGTGGCCGTTTTGGGCAATATTCTTGTGCCTGTGGCGATAATCCTGCTGTTGGCCATTTTCTTCCGTCAATTCCGCGAAAACCAAGTGATTGAAGCCATCTTCAAAGGTCTGCGTCCCGCCGTGGTGGCACTGATAGCCGCACCGGTGTTCAGTATGGCAAAGACTGCGCGTATTTCGTGGCAGAATTTCTGGATACCGATACTTTCGGCACTCCTGATCTGGCTTCTGGGCGTGTCGCCCGTCATCGTCATCCTTGTGGCCGGAGTGGCGGGCTTTGTGTATGGCCGTATCAAAGTAGGGAAGGAGGGTAGTGCGAAATGATAATCCTGCGTCTGTTCCTGATTTTCTGCAAGATAGGCATCTTCACCTTCGGCGGCGGATATTCGATGGTGGCCCTGATTCAGAACGAGGTGGTGGAGAAATACCACTGGCTCACAGCCGAGGAGTTCACCGACCTGCTTGCCGTAAGCCAGATGACTCCCGGCCCCGTGGGCATCAATACCGCCACCTACACAGGCTACACCGTAGTTTTGAACAACGGAGGCGAGCCGTGGATGGGCGTCATGGGGTCGCTTGTGGCTTCGTTTGCCGTGATATTGCTGCCGTTTATCGCCATGCTTCTGCTTTGCCGTTTCTTGGCCAAACACCGAGACAATCCCATTATTGACATTATTTTCAGGGTGTTGCGTCTTACGGTTGTCGGATTGATTGCCGCCGCCGC
Organism: Bacteroidales bacterium; assembly: GCA_016283745.1. Classification (GTDB taxonomy): domain Bacteria; phylum Bacteroidota; class Bacteroidia; order Bacteroidales; family P3; genus UBA1219. Next base: position 11,020 of record JAEENM010000011.1, read on the forward strand.
CATTTCTCTCGCCTCGGTGGAGAATTTCGGGAGTTGGAACATTTCGCACAAGCAGGTGATAATAAGCGTTGCGCTTTTCGTCGCAGTTTTTGTAGCTTCGTTCAAATTCAAGAAAAGTCCTATCATGCTACTGCTAGCGAGCGGTGCGGTGGGATTCTTGGCGTATTATGTGTTTTGATAATTCGATAATGTTATGACCAAAGGAAAGTACAAAAAAAGCATAAATCTGCATTACTCAATAATGCTTTGCATCGGAGTTATCTCATTGATTTTCTGCATTCTGTCGCAGTTCAACGCATCGTTTTCGAAACCTGCCGAAAGCCATACCACGCAAATCCTCCTTGCCATGCTCACCGTTCTAATAGCGGCTTTGCAGTACATCTACACCCGCAACATACTGAAAAACCGTCTTGCCCGACTCCTAAATCTCGACACGCCCGAACAGAAAGTGTCTAAATATCACTCACTTATGTTGCAAAGTTTTTATATGTCGGCCTTGTCGCTTGCCGCCATCGCTTTGCTTAGCTGTTTTGTGCAGAACAATATTCTGATATGTTTGGAAGGACTTGTATTTCTGTTTTCTGTCATGTTGCTGAAACCCAGTTCATACCGCATGAAAATGGACCTACAGCTTTCCGAAAAAGAGATTGCAGAAATTTATGGCGAAAACTGGGACAAATAACCAAAACATTATGAAAAACTCCGAAACTATATGTGCCGTTTCCACCCCTCAGGGAGTAGGTGGCATTGCAGTTGTCCGAATATCGGGAAATAACGCCAAACAACTATGTTTCAACGTTTTAAGAGCTGGAGTAGGGGAGGGCAGAGCAGTCGATTTCAAGCCCAATAGCTCGCAATTCTGCCGCTTTTACGACGGTGAAAACTTGATTGACGAAGTGGTTGCCACCTTTTTTGCAGCCCCGCATTCGTACACGGGCGAGGATGTGGTGGAAATCTCCTGTCACGGCTCGATTTATGTCCAGCAAAGAATTATGGAGACCCTTATCCGCAACGGCGCACGGAGTGCCGAGGCGGGTGAGTTTACCATGCGGGCCTTTGTCAACGGAAAGATGGACTTGGCGCAGGCCGAGGCTGTTGCCGACCTTATCGACTCGCAGTCGGAGGCCTCGCACAAACTGGCTATGAACCAGATGCGTGGCGGCTTTTCGAAAAAACTGTCCGAACTGCGTCGGCAGCTCGTAGATTTGTCGGCATTGCTGGAACTGGAGCTCGATTTCAGCGACGAAGATGTGGAGTTTGCCGACCGCAACAATCTGTTTTCCATCATCCAATCCATTGACAGTGAGGTTACAACCTTGATTCGTTCTTTCCGTAGCGGCAACGCCATCAAAAACGGTGTGCCGGTGGCCATCGTGGGGCGTCCCAACGTGGGCAAATCCACTTTGCTCAACGCTTTGCTCAACGACGACCGCGCAATAGTATCCGACATCCCCGGAACCACCCGCGACACGGTGGAGGACACCATCGTGTTTGACGGAGTAACCTACAGATTTATAGACACTGCAGGAATCCGCGAAAGCAACGACGACATCGAAAATATCGGCATAGAACGCTCTTACAAAGCTGCCGAAAAAGCTATGATTGTGCTTTATGTTGCCGACACCACGCAAAGCACTCCCGAAAGTCTTGAAAACGACATCGCCGACTTGAGTAACAAAGTGGATTTCAGCGACAAACATCTTTTCGTCCTGCTCAACAAAACCGACAAAACTCCAGCCTTTGATTTTTCGATTCCCGAAGCCGACTCATTACCGATTTCCGCAAAAAACGAAAAAGATATTTTGCTTGTAGTCAACAAAATAACAAATTTACTTAAATCGGAACTTCAACAAAACGACACCATGCTTACTAACCTTCGTCATTACGAAGCGATGTGCAACATACAGTCGTCCGTCAAGGCGGTGGAAAACGGCCTGCACACGGGACTTACCGCCGATTTGTTGATGATAGACATCCGTCAGGCACTTTATTACATCGGACTGATAACCGGACAAGTCTCTACAGATGAGATACTTGGCACTATTTTCGGACGTTTCTGCATAGGAAAATAGTCATCCTTGATACCTTATTATTATTGAGATTCATAATAATTTATATTGTCCAAAATCATGATTGATGATTCACAAAATCAATCTGTTAAATCCGAGCAATCCGTGGTCAAAATAATTTGTATTATCCAAAATCATGATTGATAATGCACAAAATCAATCTGTTAAATCCGTGCAATCTGTGGTCAAAAAGAAATAATTAGAAGTCCCATTACATATATATATTGTACCGTGGCAATTTCGGTTTGCAAAATTGACTTTTTTTTCGTACTTTTGCACGATTTTTTCTAAAACCTCTGTTTTATGCAAAACATTAGAAATATAGCAATTATAGCTCACGTGGACCACGGCAAGACCACTCTCGTGGACCGAATGTTGCACCAGGCCAAGCTTTTCCGCGAAAATCAGGAGACAGCCGATCTTATTCTCGACAACAACGATTTGGAACGCGAACGCGGAATAACAATCCTTTCCAAGAACGTCTCCATACGCTATAAAGGCTGTAAAATCAACATCATAGACACTCCGGGCCACAGCGATTTCGGTGGCGAGGTGGAGCGTGTGCTCAACATGGCCGACGGCGTTCTGCTAGTGGTGGATGCTTTCGAAGGCCCCATGCCGCAGACACGTTTTGTTTTGCAGAAAGCTATCGAACTGAACCTCAAACCCATAGTGGTAATAAATAAGGTTGACAAGCCAAACTGCAACCCCGAAATGGCTCAGGAAGCCGTTTTCGACCTGATGTTCAACCTCGGAGCCACCGAGGAACAGCTAGATTTCCCGACAGCTTACGGCTCGTCGAAACAGGGCTGGATGAGCGACGACTGGACCAAACCCACCGAAGATATTTCCTATCTGATGGATTTGATAATCAACACAATACCTGCGCCCGAATGTCCCGAAGGTAACACCCAGCTGATGATTTCCTCGCTCGACTATTCGTCGTACGTGGGACGCATTGCAGTGGGACGTCTGCATCGTGGCACACTGCAGGCCGGTCAGGATGTGATGCTCGTGCGTCGCGATGGCGAACAGGTGCGTTCCAAAATAAAGGAACTGTATGTGTTTGAGGGACTTGCCAAAGAAAAAATCAAAACTCCTGTCGAAGCCGGCGAGATTTGTGCCATGCTCGGACTGGAGAACTTCGACATCGGCGACAGTATCTGTGACATCGAGAATCCCGAGCCGTTGCCGCCAATCAAAGTCGACGAGCCGACAATGAGTATGTTGTTCACAATCAACAACTCACCGCTGTTCGGCAAGGACGGCAAATATGTTACTTCACGTCATCTGCGTGACCGTCTGTACCGCGAATTGGAGAAAAACCTCGCTTTGCGTGTTGAGGAGACCGATTCGCCTGATTCACTGATAGTTTACGGCCGCGGAGTGCTGCATCTCTCAATACTTATCGAAACCATGCGTCGCGAGGGCTACGAACTGCAAGTGGGACAGCCCAAGGTGATTATAAAAGAGATAGACGGCGAAAAATGCGAACCCGTTGAACAGCTTACAATACTTGTTCCGGAGGAATTTTCGAGCAAGGTGATAAATATCGTAACCCAGCGCAAAGGCGAGGTGGACACCATAAACACCAAGGGCGACCGCGTACAGCTCGATTTCACCATTCCGTCGAGGGGAATTATCGGACTGAGCAACCAGCTGCTCACCATTTCCAACGGCGAGGCCATTATAGCACACCGTTTCAAGGCTTTCGAGCCGTGGAAAGGCGATTTCGGATTCAAGAAAATGGGCGCACTGATAGCCAAGGAACCGGGTGTCGCAACTGCATACAGTATCAGCAAGTTGCAGGACCGCGGACCATTTTTCATCGAGCCGGGCGACGAAGTTTACGCCGGACAAGTGATAGGAGAGAGCTTACGTCCTGACAATGACATAGTTATCAATGTTGTAACGGCCAAAAACCTCACAAATATGCGTACCAAATCCGCCGACGAAAAATCGACCACAACGCCGCCGATTAAATTTTCTTTGGAGGAAGCTTTGGAATACATCCGCGACGACGAATATCTTGAAATCACTCCAAAAGCCTTGCGTATCCGAAAAATTATTCTCGACGAAACCGCTCGCAAACGTTCGCGTATCCACGAGTCCGAATCCGAGGCTTGATTTTTTAAAATTCGCACAATTCTCCAGAATTCGTTATTTCGACTTGAGTTATCCATATTTCTATAGAATTATCAAATTTCTTTCAAATATCCATTTCTCGTTGAGATATCGTTTTTGATATATTTCCAGTACAAGGATCAAAATAAGGACGAAAGGCATTATTTACAATAATTGTCTCTTGTTATATAATTTATCTTATGTTAAGTAGAGTGTTTCGGAATACCTCCTGCAGCCTCTAGCGTTACATTATTCAAAATCAATATAAAAGAAGAAAAAATTAACCTAAAATAAGATTAGATTGATTTTCTGAAAAAAAATGCGTATATTTGCAGGTTGGTAAATAATTCTGCGTAAAGTCAAAATGACTGACAATGAGATATTAACCCGTACATATACTATAAACAGATATAAAAACATAAAAAAATGCACATAGCAATTGCAGGAAATATCGGTTCCGGAAAAACTACACTCACCGGCCTTCTGGCCAAACACATGAATTACGATACTTTGTACGAAAGCACCGACAACAACCCGTATCTGAACAGCTTTTACGAAGATATGCGCCGTTGGTCGTTCAATTTGCAGATATATTTCCTGCACACACGTTTTAAGCAAGTGCTTGATATTCAGCGTGCTGAAAAGAACGTTATACAAGACCGCACTCTGTACGAGGATGCCTATATCTTTGCTCCCAACCTGCACGACATGGGTTTGATGAACACCCGCGATTTCGAGAACTATCTCTCTATATTTGAGTTACTTTCGTCGTTCATTAAATACCCCGACCTGCTCATATATCTGCGCGGCAGCGTCCCCACTCTGGTGAAACAGATTCAGAAACGCGGTCGTGAATACGAGAATACAATCCGTTTGGACTACCTGTCGAGCCTCAACCAGCGTTACGAGGAATGGATCGACCACTACGACAAAGGCAAACTCCTTGTTATTGACATTGAGGAACTTAACTTCGCCGACAATCCCGAAGACCTTGGTAAAGTGATAGATAGAATTAACGCCGAAATTCACGGTTTATTCTGAAAAACAATACTTTAAGATGAATATCGTTGGTATAATCCCCGCCCGCTACGCATCGACGCGTTTTCCCGGCAAGCCTTTGGCCTTGATCGACGGAAAACCGATGATACAGCACGTGTGCGAGCGTGTGAGCCGCATTGCGTCGCTCAGCAGCGTTTTGGTGGCTACCGACGACCAACGTATCTACGACACAGTCGCCTCTTTCGGCGGCAAAGCCGTGATGACCAGCGAGTTGCACAAAAGTGGCACCGACCGTTGCGGCGAAGTGGTGAAAAAACTTCTGGAGCAAGGTCTTCATCCCGATGTGGTAATCAACATTCAGGGCGACGAGCCGTTTGTGGAACATACTCAGATTGAGAGTCTTATAAACTGTTTCAACGACAGTTCGGTGCAGATTGCCACCCTCAAAAAGAAAATCACCAGCCAGCAGGAACTCATTTCGCCCAACGTGGTGAAAGTGATTACTGATTTAAATAATAACGCATTGTATTTCAGTCGATTCCCCCTACCCTTCCAACGTGGTAAAGAACAGGACAGCTGGTTGGAAAACCATACCTACTACAAGCATATCGGCATTTACGCCTACCGCACCGATATTTTGCTGAAACTGACTGAATTGCGGCAGTCCGGCTTGGAGATTTCCGAATCGCTGGAGCAGCTGCGATGGCTCGAAAACGGATACGAAATACGTGTGGCCGAGACCGACCACGAAAATATCGCAATAGACACCCCCGAAGATTTGTTAAAACTGAAAAACATATAAATAATGAATATAACCGACCATATTGTAGCCCTGCTGAAAAGCGGCAAAGACGTTGAAATGAACGGCATTGGAGCCTTTGTTGTAAAAACCATCGATGCCTATATGGACGAATCGACAAGGACTTTCTACCCCAAGAGGCAAACTGTTGAATTTCACCCCTATACAGAGGATAGAGGAAATATTGCCGAGCTGATTGCTCGCAAAGAATGCGTTGACGAGTCCACCGCTCAGAGAATGTGGAAAAACTACTACGACGCTCTGCAAGACAAGTTGCAAACGCAGCACAGCCACACTTTTCCCGAGTTGGGCGATCTGAAATTCGAGGACGGCAACTACAGCTTTGCACCCATTGAAGGTCTTAACCT
>JAEENM010000012.1 GCA_016283745.1 Bacteroidales bacterium
GCGAGAGTATGAAACCGAAGGCAATCATATTGACGACGATGCTCGACTTGCCATAGCTAAGGAACGGCACAGCCACGCCTGTAAGCGGTATCAGTCCGAGGCTGCCGAGGATTATCACAAGGAACTGAATGCCCGTTACCGTAGCCAGTCCCGCGGCAAGGAAGAAGGCAAAACGGTTGCCCGCCTTACGTGCTATCAGCAGTCCGCGGTGCACCAAAAGCGCCATGCAAAGCACTATCAGCAAGAGGGTTATCCAACCCATATCCTCACCTATGCTGGTGAAAATCATATCGGTATGGCAGGCAGGCACCACACTTGCGTGACCGCTGCCCAATCCCTGACCTCTGAAACCGCCGCTGGCCAACGCCCAGTAGCCTTGCGCCACCTGGTCGCCGCCTTTGACGTCGTTGTTCCACACACCACTCCAGACCATCTCGTTACGGCTGGTAAGACGCTCGGCTTCGTTGTGGAAACCAAGTGTGTCGAGCAGAGGTCCGCCGAAAAGGAATGCCACTATGATGAGGTTGAAGAACACGGCACTTTCGTAGATGCGTTTGCCGCGACTCCAACTAATTGCCACCCAGAGCACAAGCCACACAAGGGCGGCCACGGCCATCAGTCCTATGGAATGGTTGAACAGATAGGCAAGGAAAAGCATTGCTATAAAGGTGGCCACGCCGATAAACATCTGCACCGTGTCGCGACGGGCGACGCTGTAGATAAGTATGAACGAGAGTATCACCACAATGGCGGGACCCATGTCGCTCAACATCACGGCAACGCCCATCATCACTACCATAAAGGCGAGGATGAAAAGCACCAGCTTCACCTGACGCATGCCGAAGATGGACTGCTTGTCAGCGAAAGCCTGCAAGGTGTCGGAGTTTTCGGCAAAGAAAGCCGCCACAAAGAACATCGTAAGCAGTTTGGCCAGCTCGCTCACCTGTATCGGACCGAGGTTCACCTTGGCGTTGCTGCCTTCGGGACCTGAGCCGAAAATGAACAGAAGCACCAGCAATGCCAACGCCAGCAACATATAACCGAAGCCGTGCGGCACGCTCAAATCCTTGATTTTGGGGATTTTGGAACAGACAAATGTTATCAGCTTGACAAGCAATATAACAGGCAACAGGAAAAACAGAACCAGCAGGAACAGCAGTTTGCAGAACAGCTGCAGGGAGCTGTTGCGGGTGCGACGCTGTATGTCGCTACTGAAATTGTCCAGTTTTTTGCCGAAAGGCAGTCCGCACCAGCGGAAGAACTGCATCACGAAATCGAATTCCACCGAGACGCCAAAAAGCCGCACCCCGCTGTTGTAGAACTTCACCATGTCGAAACGGGCGATCAGAATCATCGCCACAAGGCCTATCACAGTGCCGATAAGCGTGTCCCAGCCCAACAATTTGTCGGTGACGGGATTTACAAGCGCAAATTTCGACAGCAGTCCCAAGCCTGTGAGGGTCATCAGCAGAGCCATTATCAGCGTGTCGCTCTGATGTTTGGTGTTTCGGTCGCGGGCCATAACAAAGCCGTAGAGAAGCCACCACATGGCCACGAAAAGCAAGAATGCGATAATCAGGTAGTTGCGGTAAGTTTTCGGTGTACGTACCGTCAACGCCCCGTCATCTTTAATGCGCTTATAAGTGTATGTGTCGAAAAGTTTTATCTTGTCGGGACTTTCGGTGAAAACGAATTTCTTGTTTTTCAAAGTGCCTTTCGGCGAACCATAGTTGAAACCGGCTTTGACGGGCAACACGCTGTAGTTCAGACTGTCATGAATCTTGAACGTCACCTCCCCGTTTTTGTCGGTGAAAGCGTATTCAACAACGGTGTCGTGGGCCGTGGTGTCGGAATACTTTACAATGGTGTCCTTGCCGTTTATGGTGACTTGTTTTGCATACACCAGCTCGTGCTGACGCAGGCAGACAAGCACACCCTCGGCAGGTTTTTTCTTGGGCTTGCCCACTTTTTTTCGCAATCTGTTAAAGAAAGTGTTGGCAGTGTCTGTTTGGAACACTTTTACTTTCAGCTCTTTGTTGCCTGCGCTGTGCGGGAAAGTGTCGGTTTTCAGCAGTCCTGGGTTGGCGTAGAGAGCCCGTACGTTTTGGTCAAGGCCAAGGGTTTCGCGCGATGCCATGCAACGGCTTCGGAAAAGGGCTCCTCCCAGCGAGTCGGCCAGCGAGGCGCGCACTTTGTAGCGGCTGGTGTTGACGGCACCGAGGTTGGGCAGAGCGTAGCCGCTGTCGATTTTCGATACCAGCTGTTTGGCAATGAAATTGGCGTCGCGGCGGTCGCTCACATAGTCCTGATTTACAAGAAAATCGCTCAGCACCGAGGCCGGAAGCCCTTTCTCCAAGTTGAGGGAACGTTTGGTCTTGTAGTTCTCGTCAACAGTTTTCAGAAAGTCGCTCTGGTTGTAGTATAGCGTTACAAAACCGAAGCACAGGACTATGGTTACAAAAAGAAGTGGTATAAAACCGTTGTTTTTACGTTTCATCATTCCGTAAGTGTTTGGAAATAAACAATCAACCTACTGCCTCAGTCTTTTTCTGCTGATGTGTAGGAGGTTTGGGAGTCTGTGGTTTTGCGTTAGTGTTGTTCTTGTTCTGCTGCGCGTTTTGGGGATTCAGGGAGTTTTTAGCTTGGTTTATCATTTCATTTAAAACGATTATGCTGTCGTTGGCAGCCTCCAATTGTAAATTCAGTGTGTCTATCTCGCTGTTCAGCACAGAAATGGTATCAGCATTGTTGACGGGAGCCGGAGCTTTGGGCACGCAAACCACGCCTTTGGTAGCGATGAAGTTGCCTGCCAAAAAGGCCAGTATTATCAGCAACAGAGCTATAAGACAGATCCACAGTATTTTGCGCGATTTCTTGCCTTTTGCGGGCTGATTCTCGTCAATATTCACCTGCTGATGGCGCGGGGGCTCCACGACGGCCTGTTTGGGTCGTGCGTTGGGATTTTCGGCAATGGCAAGCACCACGGTGATGTTGTCCTTGCCGCCTTTGGCGTTGGCTTTGTCGATAAGCAGTTTGGTTTTTTCCTGTATGGATATGCGCTGGTCGAGGATTTCCCTGATTTCGGCGCTGGTGACGAGGTCGGTGAGACCGTCGGAGCAGAAAAGCAGCTGGGTGTTCTCGTCGAGGGGGTACTTGGCGGCCTCGAAGAAGTTGCGGTCGGTGGTGGAATGGGGTGCGTCGCCCAGCAGACGGTCGATAATGTTGCGCTGCGGGTGGTTCATGGCCTCATCCTCGGTGAGTTCGCCAATCTCCTCGCGGTAGCCCACCAGCGAGTGGTCGTGGGTTATCTTTTCGAGATT
>JAEENM010000123.1 GCA_016283745.1 Bacteroidales bacterium
CCATTGCGGAAACCAAGAAAGGAACACGGCCCCGACGACGAGATAAAAAATCCTTCAATAGCATAAAACATTAAAAGCGTTAAAAATGAGACTGTTCGTTGATTTTTCCCCAAAACGCAGACGCAATATCCTGTGGATAGTGTTCACGGTTATCATCATTCTGCTTGCACTGACAATCACATTTATGTTCAACTCGATATTCAAGTCAAACTCCATATTACTAACCATCAGCGGGTTAATACTTATAGCACTTATCGTGTTCACATACATCCTCGGTATCATCATCTCCAATTGGCAATACATTGCCGAGATGTCGAAAAACAACTTTACGAACAACATCGTGCACGAAATCAAGACGCCCATCACCGTTATTTCGCTTGCCTGCGAGATGCTTCAGGAGAAAAATATTCCTGAAGGCAAATCGCGCGAGGAGCAGATGAACGAGTACCTGCCGATAATTGAAACTGAAACCGAGCAGCTGAAAAAACTTGTTGACGTGTTTTTGCAGCATTCGCGCATCGACAGCAGCAATTTTGCATTGAACATCGAAAAATTCGACCTGCACGAACTTATCAACAACGTTACAGAACGCGCCGACATCATAGTAAAAAACAAAAACGGCGCCATCACCGCCGACCTGAAAGCCACCAAGCATCTTATCGACGGCGACAGGCTACAGATTTCAAACGTGTTGACAAACATCATCGACAACGGCATCAAATACTCCGAAAAGCCCCCGCAGATTGCCATATCCACCCACGACGACCCTCACGGCATCGTAATCAGGATTGCCGACAACGGAATAGGCATCCCCAGCAACGAGATAGACCATATTTTCGAGAAATTCTACCGCGTACAGATAGGAGACCGCCACAACGTGAAGGGCTACGGCATAGGCCTCAACTACGCCCTGCGCATAGTACAGATGCACGGCGGCAACATCAGCGTGTCGAGCAAACCCGGCAAAGGCTCGGTGTTTATGGTGTTCCTTCCTGCGTAAGTTGAAAATTGAGAGTTGAAAATTTGTTGCTCGCTGCGCTCGCGAGGGTCGGTAAATCTTTTTATTTTCTCCTGCTCGATGCGCTCGCTAATTCCAGTAAATCTATTTTTATTTTCCTGCTCAGCTTCGCTTCGCGAAATTATGTAAATCTTGTAAATTGCTTTCGCCTTCGGCGAAAGCTACGCGGTAACTATAAATTATAAACTATAAACTGTAAACTAAAAACTAAAAAACGGAGGACTCTTGCCCCGTCCCCCGTTAATGCCTAATTTAGCGCTTTATAGATAGTGGGTATATTAATTAGGTTCAACGTTTGCTATATTGACACACAACACGTTGAGTTTGCTACAAAGCACTAAAAAATCACTTCAGAACGAAAGTCCCGTCGAGGAACTGACGCCGTACCACGTCGGGATACTTTTCTATTGCGTAACGCAACATTGTGCGGGGCATACGTTGGTAACGCGTGGCGAGGTATGCCGTGAGACGCCCGGTGTCGCGTTTGCCGGCCTCGCGCAGCAACCACCCCACTGCTTTCTGCAACAGGTCGTGCAGCGGGGCGGGCTTGGCAAGGAATATGTCGGCAATGGCGTAAGTGTCGTCGAGTTGGTTGTGACGCAGAAACTGCATGGTGCTGACAATGCCGATACGCTGTTCCCAGATGCTTTTGCCCTTGTCGGCGAGGCGGTATAGCACGCTGCGGTCCTTGTCCAGAAGCCAGTCGCCGAGGATTTCGTAGCACGACAGGTCCACCAAATCCCAGTTATTGACAAAGGCTGTGTGCGAGAGGTAGAAATCGGCGTAGGCAGGGTTCTTTTTGTCGTGCTTGTATTGAAGTACAAGAATAAGCAGGGCCACAAGCCTCACTTCGTGGTAGGGCGACTGCGTCAGCTTGTGGAGGTCGTCGAGGGAGCAGGATTTGTAGTACTGTTTCGCCACAGCGCGCGACTGCGGCACTTTTATCCCCAAAAACAGGTCGCCCTCGCCGTATTGTCCTTTGCCCGTCTTGAAAAAACGTTCGAGTACGGTTCTCTGTTCGTCGTTTTTCAGCGCAAGCATAGCCTGCAGCACAGTTTCATAAGCAGTCATAACGATAATTTTTGTAGTGATTTATGACGCAAAGATACTCATTTTTTGGTTATTTTTTCGTCTTTGTCGAAAAAAATGATGTCACAATTGAAAAAAATTGCACAAAAAAACGTAAATTTGCAGTGTCAATTAAAAAAGCGACAAAATATAAAACATTAAAACATATACAATTATGAAAAGACTGTTTGCTTTGGTGGCTGTTGTTTTGATTTCGGCAGCCGTTTTCAGCTCCTGCAAAAAGGAAGACAAGGATTACGCAGCCAAGATTGCCGGCACATATCTGGGCACCAACGATTTCAAAATCGAGACTCAGGCCAAAGTGGTTATCACCCGCAGCGACGACGAGTACGTCAGCGTGCAGTACGACGCCAGCATCGAAGAGGAAAAAGAGCTCGCCCCAGTGGGATTCAAGGTAAGAGTGAAGAAAAGCGGCGACAACTACACCCTCTCCGGAAGCAGCACTATTGAGTCCATCGACGGCACTGTGACCGGCTCCACCCTCAAGATGAAGGTGTATCAGGGCGAAGTTGAGATCATCAACTTTGTGGGAACCAAACAGTAACACGTTCCATCAATGCTATTGGACGAAACCAAGATAGAAACCTTGCGCCGGCTGATAGAACAGTCGGAGAACGTGGTCGTTGTGTCGCACGTCAACCCCGACGGCGACGCCCTCGGCTCGGCTATGGGACTGCGCGCGGCTCTTGCCAGACGTGACAAAAACGTCACCGCGATGCTGCCCTCCGTGTATCCCGACTATTTTGGTTTTCTGCCCGCAGCAGAGTCCATCCTTGTAGATGAGAAGGAACACGACCGCTGTGTGGAGACCATTGCCAAGGCCGACCTCATTGTTTTGGCCGACCTCAACCAGATAAAACGCACCGACAAACTTGCCGAAAGCATCCGCCAGAGCGCGGCGCCTAAAGTGCTGATAGACCACCATCCCAATCCCGAAACGGAGCCGATGGCAGTGGTTTTCTCCGACACCGATATATCGTCGGCTTCGGAGCTTGCCTACTGGGTGGTGTGCCAGCTCTACGGCAGCGACTTTATCAACAAGAGCATGGCAACATGCTTCTACTCAGGCATTTGCACCGACACCGGCTCGTTCAGCTTTTCGTGCAACCACCGCAGCGTGTACGAAGCCGTGGGCAATATGGTGGAAACGGGCATCGACATCAACGGCATACACGACTCCATTTTCAACGTGTTCAGCGAGAGCCGTGTACGTTTCCTCGGCTACTGTCTCACCGACCTCCTGAAAGTGCACAGCGACATACGTATGGCCTACATTGCCGTCTCGCTCGACGACCAAAAACGTTTCAACTTGGAGGAAGGCGACATGGAGAGCATAGTTAATTACACCCTCAGTATGAGACACATACGCATTGGAGTGCTGATAAAAGAGACACCCCGTGGAGTGCGCATGTCGTTCCGCTCCAAAGGCGAGTTCGACGTAAACGTCTTTGCGGCGAAGTATTTCAACGGTGGCGGACACCGCAGAGCTTCGGGAGCCACCTCGCCCTACGATTTCGCCACCACCGAGGCAAAGCTTGTGGAACATCTGTATAACGAACTGAAAACCAACGCACAATGAACCGACTGCTTGCCATATCAACCATTGCGTTTCTGTTCACAGCCTGCGGCGGACGCGATGTGCCTGTGATAGAGATGGACACCAAACAGGACATCGGCGAGAATATGATAAACGCCAACCGCTATATGTCCAAGGCCGAAGAGACTCAAATCGATGAACTTGTGAAGCGTCACCGCTGGGACGCCCGCAAACTCGACAACGGAGTGCGGGTGTGGGAATACCAGAAAGGCAGCGGCGAGAATATAAGCTACGAAACGGTGATAAAACTGCGTTACACGCTGAGTGCCATATCGTTGGAGACCATCTACGACAACATGGAAAAAGAGATAACCGTGGGCAAAAACGAAATAGTCCCCGGCCTCGACACGGGACTTATGGAACTGCAGCGCGGCAGCAAGGCAAAGATAATAGTGCCAGCCTACGCTGGTTACGGCGTTGCAGGCGACGGCGACAAAGTGCCGCAGAACGCGACATTGATTTTCGACGTGGAAATAAATTAAATTATAATATAAAGTATCAACATCACAATGAAAAAAACATTAAAAATCGCTGCTTTGGCAGCTGTGGCCGCCCTCGTTTTCGCGGCTTGCGGTGACGGTTACGAAAAAACCGCATCGGGACTCAAATACAAATTTCTGACCAAAAACGCCGAAGGTCAGCAGGTTAGCAATGGCGACCTGATTATTGGTACGGCAAAAATTTTCTTCAACGACTCCATCATCGACTCGGTGAAAGGCGGTCCCACCCCGCTGTTTATGGCCGACACCACAGTGAAAAACAACTATTTCAGCCGCTGCCTCAACGAAGGACTCATACTCCTGCACGTTGGCGACGTTGTTGAATTTGCTTTCGATGCCGACAGCCTGCAACCCCTTTTCGGACAGATGCCCCCCGCTTACAAAGCCGGCGAAGGTCAGACAATGAAATACCAGATCAATGTTACAGAGCTCATGAACGAAGCCGGTGAACAGAGAAAAATCGACAAATATCTTGCCGACAACAACCTTGACATTCAGCCCACCGAGGACGGCATATACATCCTCTCGGTAGAGCACGGCAAAGGCCCCAAGGTTGAAAACGGCAAAAGCATTAAGGTGAACTACACAGGACGTTTCCTCGACGGTCAGATTTTCGACAGTAGCGACACCACCCAGGCTCCCGGCGCCCACGACCCCATTGAATATGTGGTTGGAGAACAGCCAATGATTCCCGGTTGGGAGCTGATTATGGCCACTATGGAACAAGGCGGCAAGGCTCGCGTTATGATACCCTCGAAACTCGCCTACGGCACTTCGGGAATGCTGCCCCCCTACTCCACCCTGCTCTTCGATTTCGAAGTGCTTTCGGTGAAAAACGCCAAACCCGCAGAAAAGAAATAACAAAGAGTGCCTGCTTCGCGGCGGGCACTTTAAACCCATTGTTTCACAATTATACAAACAATAAAAACGATGAAAAAAGTATCGAAAATATGGCTGATGATTCCAGCGATAGCCTTGCTGGTGGCCTCCTGCGGCCCTAAATCCGAGATAGAGGGTTTCGACATAACCAAGTCGGGACTGCACTACCAGTTCCTCAACAAAGCCAAAGGCGGTGAACAGGTGAAAGTCGGCGACGTGCTTTTCTGCGAATGCACCATCTCTTTGGACGACAAGGAATTAGGCTCGGTAAAAGGTCATCCCGAACCGCTGTTCAAAGTCACCGACGAGAATCCTTTCTCCGGCTGCCTCAACGAAGGTCTTCTGATGATGCACGTTGGCGACGAAGCCATCTTCGCCGTTAAGGCCGACAGCCTCAGCCGCATAGGCATGCGCATGCCCGAAGCTTATCAGAGCGGACAAAACCAGACCATCCGCTACAAAATCAAACTCCACGAGGTAAAATCGGAGAAACAGCTGAAAAAAGAATTCGAAGCCGAGATGGAAAGCCGCAAGAACGCCGAAAAGGACGCCCTTGCCAAATACATCACCGAAAACGGAATCAAACAAACCCCGACCGCCGAAGGCCTTTACATCATACCGGTGAAAAAAGGCAACGGCCCGCAGGTTGAGGATTGGAAAAAAATTACGGTAAACTATACCGGACGTTTCCTGGACGGCAAAGTGTTCGACACCAGCGACAAAAACGAGGATGCCGAAGCCCACGAGCCCATAACCTACGTTGTTGGCGAACAGGCCATGATAAAAGGCTGGGACATAGCCATTAAGACTATGCGTCAGGGCGACAAAGCCAAGGTTATAATACCTTCGGAACTGGCCTACGGCGCCGGCAACGGCAGCATCCCGCCCTACTCCACCCTTGTATTCGACATCGAAGTGGTTTCGGTTCAGTAGATTGCTCCAAGACTATACGGGACTTCTATTATTTTGACCACAGATTACACAGATCTAACGGATTGTTTTTGTGAATCATCATGTAATCAAGATTACAGTTAGCAGATTTTATTAGAAATCTCCAACAAAAAAAACGTGGCTCGGAACGGGCCACGTTTTTTTTATGCATAGGAGATGTGTGTCAGAATCCTGTCCAGTAGCGTTCCCACAGGGTGCGTTCTATCTCCGACCACGTCTGGCGGGTGGCGCCGGCAAAGTCGGAAGTGTATTGGTTAAGGATTTTCTGAGCCTCTTTCTTTTTGCCGTCCTTGAGCAGCGCTGCGACTTTCTTTTCGAGGGTGGGCAGCTCTTCCATAGCTTTTTCCTCGTAACGTAAAACGTTGTCGTAAATCAGTTTTTTGGCGTTGCCCCACTGCACCTGCGACAGCTTGTTGGCCTTGCGGTAATGCCACAGCACGGCGTTCTCGTTGTAGCGGTGATGTCCACAGATATCGAAGCCCTGCGGCAGTTTGGTGGTGCCAGCGTAGATGGGTATGCGGGGACTCTGTCCGGGATTTTCCACCGAGAACCAGCACAGGCAGCCTATCTCATCGGGCAGCCATTCACGGCACTGGATGACGAAAGAATAGGAGCACCACGACATTGCCACACCGCGGTAGAAAGTAACCGTGCCCGGTTTCAGCATATTGTACATATCCCTTTCGGTGCCGCCCATCCACGGGTTGGCGGTGGCGCTGACGGCGGTGTCGGTAACGATTTTGCCCTCCTTGTTACGATAGCGGCGCGGGGCAAGCAGGTTCTTTGTCTGGTCGAGTTTCTCGCAGCCCTCGTAGTTGGCGCGGAAAAGTTCCATAACACGCTGCACATCGACTTTCTTGTCGGGTTTCACAGAGAACGGCAGCTCGTCGGCCTCGAACGAGAGGTTGAGCGAGGGAGCCAGCTCGTTGAAGATGTACCACTCGCGTTCCTTGAAGTTCTTTTTGCCCGAGTAGCTGGACGGGAAGGCCTTCCACCACAGGAATTCGCCTTGTCCGTCCCAAAGGCCGTATTTTTTGGCCACCTTTTCGATATTGTCGGAGCACATGAAATAATCCTTGTTTTTGCGGTCGAGTTTGCCTATACGAGCCACGTTGCAGCTCACAGCCACCTCGTCGTCGGGCACACGCTGTGCGGCCCAGATGCCGCCGATTTTGTCGGGGCCTTCGCCGAGGATTTCGAGCTGCCATACCTCTTTCTTGTCGGCAATAGTGAGGCATTCGCCACCGTCGCCGTAGCCGTACTGTTTAATAAGGTCGCCGATGAGACGTATGGCGTCGCGAGCGTTGTCGCAGCGTTGCAGGGCCACACGTTGCAGCTCCTCGATGGTGAACATGCCGTTTTTGTTAAACAGAGTGTCGGGGCCTGAGAAGGTGCTCTCGCCCATGGCCAGCTGTTTTTCGTTGAGACACGGGTAGGCGGTGTTCATATAGGCGTAGGTGTGGGCCACTTCGGGGATTTCGCCTGCGAGGGTAACGCCGCCCATGCCGCCAGGAGTCTCGGTGTGCATGGTGTTGCGATAGACTTTGTGCATGGTGCCGGGCTTGTGGTCGGCGGCGGGTTCCATGGTAACCCAGGTGCGGTATTTGCCGTCGCAGGTGTGCGAGGTTATCACCGAGCCGTCGGCGGAAGCCTTGCAGCCCACCATAATGGAGGTGCAGTTGGCGCCGACAAGATGCTCCTCGTGCTGTGCCTGCAGTGGCAGAAAAGCGACTAAAAAGGCGATAATTGCGGTAATTTTCAGTATCTTCATATTATTTACGATGTTAGTTTTTACTGTTTTTTGAATTTGCAAATTTACACAAAAAAATCGAAAAACATCAAGGCATAGAAATTCATCATAAAAAAAATAAAATATTTCGAAAAAAAATATTATCTTTGCACAACCGATTGTGGAAAACTACGCAGGGCGGAAAACTCCCTAACAGCGTATTTTAGCCACATTGGTGATATTTGTATTAACCATTAAAACAACAAAAACAGATTTAAATTAATAACAAATAAAGAAAAACGCCATGAAAACATGCCTCAAAAGCCAACTAATGATAGCGTTGGTGACAATTATGATGCTTGGAGCAGGCACCGTTTCGCTGACATCGTGCCACAACCAGCCGAAGCCTGAAGAGACAGAGCAAGACTCAACAATTACAGACGAACAGAAGCTTGCCGACTTGGAAGCCGACTTGGCAATTGCCCAAAAAGAATACGACGACGCTCTGAAATTGGCCAACGACGCACAATCCGAAGCCGACCAGAAAGCCAAGATAGCCAAGAAAAAAGGCACAAAAGAAGCCAAAGCTGAAGCTGAAGAAGCCCAGAAAAAGGCCGACGAACTGAAAGCCGATGCCAATGCAAAAGGCGAAAAAGTAAAACAGCTCGAGTCTGAAATATCACAGCTTAAAATGAAACTGGCCGGCGAGGACGAAGAAAGCGAAACCCCGCAGACAACCGCCACTGCAAAACCAGAAAAAAAATCTGTTGTCAACACAGAGAAAAAGACAACTACCCCCACAGAAAATCCCAAGGTAACAGAAGAACGCTTGCAAAAAGACTTCGAGACCATTATAGCCAACTGGAAGAACGGCAAAAACAGCAAACAGAAAGCCAACCAGTTCTGCACTGGAACCCTTGGACTCAAAATAAGAAACAACGACCCATACGCAATGATGGAACAGCATTTCAAATCTCTCGACAAAGACAAAAAAAGCGAGATGGTAAACGATATGAGAAACTTCAAATTCACCAGCGACAAAGAATAAAAAATAAAAAAATAAATAGTTTAACATAAAAATACAATAAAATGGAAGGACAATTCAAACAATGCCCCAACGGGCACTATTATCAGGGAGCAACCTGCCCCTACTGCAAAGGCAACGGCGCAAACCAACCCACACAGGGAAACAGCACTTCGGCAGAAACAAAACTTTACGATCAAGGCGGCATGGGCGCATCCACCAGTGCCCCGACTTTACCTTTGGACGGCAACCAAGAAACCCTAGTTCACACTCCAAACTCCAACGGAATCGGAAGTAACAATCCGGTAAGACGTCCTAACGAAACTGTTTTTATAAACGAAGACGCTGGAACAACCACAAACGATAACGGACATATAGTAGAAGCCCCGAAATACCGTCCAACTCGCAGACTAGTTGGCTGGTTGGTATCGTACTCTCTCGACAAGATGGGCGTTGATTTCCGTCTTTACGAAGGCCGCAACATAATAGGCCGCGATATGGACTGCAACATCACCGTAAACGACAATATGGTGTCGGGCAGACACGCTGTTCTGCTGTTCAGAGCAGACAAATACTCCCTCACCGACCAGCAATCGACACACGGCACCTTCGTGAACGGCAACGACATCGACCTCGAGCCCTGCTATCTGCAAGACGGCGACGTGATTAAAGTGGGCGAGACAGTATTCAAATTCAGAACGTCATTCTAATAAAACGATGAAAAGACTTCTTTTTACAACTCTGTTCGCTGCTGTGGCCATCGCTGTTAGCGCCCAGCCACAGCACGGACTCAAGGGTAATTACAACACCGAAAATTTCCCGAGGATTAGTTTTGTGTGGAACTCTCCTTCTCCCGAATCGTTGGACAAATCGCAGTTTGTGCTCACCGAAGACGGGCAGAACGTGGATTTCGACTTCAAGTCGCTGTCCAACAACAACACGGAGATGCCCTACAAAAAAAGCATCTTGTTTTTGTGGGAAGATATGGCTGTTAACCAAGGCGAATACGAATTTGCCAAGAACACGCTTAAACGTTTCTTCTCCGAAACGCCACTTTCAGGCAACGACGAGTTCTGCATAGCGGTTTTCAACCGCAAGGATGACGGCACTCCCGTGCTAACCCCTTTGCACAACGGATTCACAAGCAGCACCTCGGTTATAGACGATGCGATAGACCGCTATCCGAAAAGCAAAAGAAAATACCAAAGCCACCCTCTTGAAAGCGACCTTTATCTGGCCATCAACAGTGGCATCGACATGCTGAAGGAAGAACCGTCGGACCGTTTGGGCGTAATAGTTGTCATCACAGCGGGAATGAATATGAAAGCCCCCGGCGCTAGCACCGAAATGGCCACAACACGCCAAAATGCCGAAGACGCAGGCGTGCCCATCTACGTGCTTAAGTACCCCTTGCGCGGCAACACACCTGAAGTGAACACCCTTGCAGAAAGCACCTACGGACAATATGCGAGCGACAAGAATGCCGACTATGCCGTCTCCTATCTGAAAGAGTTCTACAGCAATATGGACAGCCGTGCCTACGGCCACGACTACCACATAACTTTCACAACCTCGGCCAAACGCGACGGCAAGCCCCACAACATAAGTCTCGCCGTGGGCAAAGTAACACAGAACATACCTGCTTTCACTAGCCCCAACATGACTTTCGGCGACTGGGTTAGCGAGAACACCATTCTGTTCATAATCCTGGTGATTTTAGGCATAGGTCTGATAGTGCTTGCCATACTGCTTATCCGTCGCAGCATTGCCAAACGCAACAAAAAAATAGCTGAAACCGAGGCCGGCCTGCAGAACGAGATAAACCGCTCCAACCAAGCGCTGAACGAAATGCAACAGCGACACGATCTGGAAAGACGGCAACGCGAACAGGAAGCCGCACTAAAAGCACAAGCCGAAAACGACGAGAGGCTTCTCAACTTGATGCACACCAAAAATTTGTGTCCGCGTCTGCAATGCAGAATCGGTGAAAACTCGTTCAACTATTATATGGACAAGATAAAAATCACCTTGGGACGCAACAACGATAACGACGTGGTTTTGCCAGCACAAACAGTATCGGGTTATCACGCCGAGATAGCTTTCGACGGCATCAACTTCAATCTCACAAACAAGAGCCACACTTATAAACAAGGTATAATAGTGAACGGCCAGTTTTTCCAGCAATGCATCCTGAAAAACGGCGATATGATAGGGATTGGCGAAGCCTTGGTGACATTCTTTATTTAATAACAAAAAGAGTTGCCATCTATGAGAGTGATAAGAATAGGGAGAAGTTCCCAAAACGACTTCCCGATAAACGACCCATACGTTGGACGATTCCACTGTCAGATAATGCAGCACGACAACGGACAATACACGCTGTCGGATTTAGGAAGCTCCAACGGCACTTACGTGAACGGCATCCGCGTATCGGGTCAAACAGTGCTCAACCCCAACGATGTGGTACGTATTGGCAACACCACCCTGCCGTGGCGAATGTATTTCGAAAGCGGCAGCGGTGGTGGCTGGCAAAACCCGTCCTATCAACCGAATCCGGCATACACCCCCACCCCCGAAAGGGGCCGCAACTGGTTTGTGGTTTTCTATCTCATCCTCTCACTGATAGGGGCTGTGTTCACCGCAGTTTTTCAAATTATCACCACTGTGGAGGCCGCCGAATTACTAGACTACTTTGGCATTGCCTCTCCATTTATCACTTTCCTTTTTATGGCAGTGGGTTCCATTCTTATGATTGTGGGTTCGATATTGCTGCTGGCATGGAGAAAATCGGGATATTGGCTAAATTTCGCCGGCTCCGCATTATGGCTGGTCATGTCGATATGGCTTTTGATATTCGCGGTCAACTTTTATTCTGAAAGGCTGACGATTATTGCAATATGCACAATATCGAGCGCCATTGCGACACCACTTATACTGTGGGCCATACTGCAGATAAGCAAAAACGGCGTAAGGTGCTGGAAATGGCTTAGATAAGAAAGGCAAAAAAGAAGTTTTTTTACACAAAAGTACAAAGACCATGAATCCTCAGACTTTGCACCGCTGCCCGAAAGGTCACTATTACACAGGCGACCACTGTCCGTACTGCCCTACGCAATATTACCCCGTGTCGGGCGATACCAAAGCCTCACCCACTTATAATCCCAATACCATTCCAACGGACACCACGGTTATTGCCACACACTCCGACATTCCGCTTTGCCCGCATTGCGGAAAGCCGGTAAGGAAACACGTACCCATGCCGCCAAAAGACGCACGCATATCGTCGATACAAAATATGGGCGACGGCATTGTGCCTTGGAATTTTGGCTGGGACGGCCGTTGCGAAAACTGCGGTCACGATTATAACGTTGTGATGCGCATCGACATGGGTTCCACGGGACCGGACAACAGGGATAGACAAACCGTTGTGAAAGTGGGTGCCAGAGGCTATTGTCATAATGTTGAAGCCTTTCTTGGAGAAGGTTCTTCGACTGTTCTTTCTGGCGTAGAAATAGAAACAAGATGTGGTCATCAAGTTGAAACTTTATTTCTAAGTGCCAACGAATTGAAATACCTTATGAAAGCGTTGCAGAACTCCCCCATTTTAAAGCAATTGGACTATTACGATGAGTGTATGGGAGGCGATCTTAATACTAGAGAAACACTGTAGATATTTGAATAGCAAAGAAGTATGAACAAGAGACGCATTTCATCAGGCAGAATAACCAGCCTTGCCCCTAACGAGATTTTCGTTTTCGGCAGCAACCTACAGGGGGCGCACGGCGGTGGGGCCGCACGTATGGCCTACGAATGTTTCGGAGCCGTGTGGGGACAGGGCGTGGGACTTTACGGACACACATACGCCATACCCACTATGCAGGGAGGCGTGGAAACCATAAAGCCCTTCGTGGACGATTTCCTGATGTTTGCCGCAACACACAGCGAGCTGGATTTCCTTGTTACGGAGATAGGATGCGGCATAGCGGGATTCCCACACGACGAAATAGCCCCACTGTTTTTCCAAGCCATCGATAACGACATGCGCAATATATATTTGCCCGAAAGTTTCTACAGAGTGTATGACAAATTAAACCTTGCAAGACAGTAATGAAAGTTATAACCATTGGCAGGGGTAATGATAACGATGTGGTAATTAACGACATTACCGCATCGAGTCGCCATTTGCAGATAATACAGCACGACGACGGCCACTTTTCGTTGGTGGACTTAGACAGTTCGAACGGCACTTTTGTCAACGGGCAGAAAATAAGCGGCGAAAAGACTTTGGACCCTTACGACTTTGTGCGGATAGGCAACACTATTATCCCGTGGAAAAAATTCTTCGACCCCAAAAAAACGACCGTAAACAACGACATTAGCGCCCCCGCATATCACAAGCCCGAAGATGAAAAACCGATAGAATCTAACGATATCGGCACTCCTGATTTCAACAACCGCACTACCGAAAAAATGTCTTCGAAAAGTGACAATCGCACCCCTGCAGAAGCCAAAGAACAGCCAACCCCACCACCGCCTCCCGCTACTGCTCCTGCCCCCACTACCAAAGCCACACTTAAAGTAATAAGGAAGAGGAGATTAAAGGGGTGTGCAGTAAGTTTTTCCGCATGGGTCGATGAAAAGAAAATCGGCAGCTTAAACAACGGCACCACTTTGACCTGCGAGCTGGAAAAAGGCCAACATATATTGAAAATAATATCGTTTGAGAAAGACATCAGCCAAGTAATCAATATAACCGACGGATGCAAAGGTGTTGAAGTCAATGTGTCGATAGGTATAGGCGTTTTGGTAGGAAGGCCGCGTTTTAAAGAAGTAAAATATTTTTAGAAAGGTTATGGAAGCAAGAATAATAGATTAGTGGAATTAAATAACATAAAAAAACAACAATGAAAGCAACAACGACAAAGAAGTTTTTAGCCACCGTTCTGCTATGCACAATGGCGTTTGTGTGCCACGGACAGGGCAGTTTCTCCGGCAAATGGTATCTTCGTGAGGTGCAAATACCTTCCAACGAAGAATTCAGCGACTTGACAAATTACGACAAGGATTCGTGCATTGTATTGACCGACATCAACGCAAACACCCATTCGGGCGTCAATTTTATGGCTTCCGAAGAAGAAATAGATGCTTTTTTGGAAGAATTCAAAAGGCTTATCGAGGACTCCACCAGTTTAGTGGCTGTAGAAGAAACGATAACCGAGAACTGCGAAAAATATTACTATGAAATTGTCAACGACACAGTGCTTATTTTTAAACAAAGCGTGGGCAATGGCGTTTACGACAGAAGATACCGTGTGTCGGACATATACTTAATAAAACAAAAGACCGACGACAGGCTGTTATTGGCCCAAGGGAGAACAATGCATGGCGAGATGCGCTTTGTTTATAGCAGGACCAAACAGCCAATAAAGCACACCCACCACAACACTGCCCGCCCAAGCTACCCCAACCCAACTGTATCACGACTGAGCACTAAAGAAATATCGGCAAGCCTGACACCCGCAGCCGTGGCATACAATTTTGTAAACGCCATACTGAACAGCAACCCCAGCAAGATGCTATCGTATATGGACAATGAAACAGCCGCGAATTTCGAGAAAAGCAGAATGCGCGACGGCTACTCGAACTACGACCCATACTTTTCTGCAAAAGGGAACAAACTGAACATTTTGGGATGGAAAGATTTTTTGCCCAACAAATGCGAGGTGGCAGTGCTGTATGTGCAGTCCGAATGGTTCGACAACGATGGCCGGGAGATAAAGAAAGTATATGTAGGATGTGTTCCATCGGCAGAAGTCGGACATTCCGGTTTCCAGGACATAACCACATACGGAGGTACTAACGTGAAAGTGTTGGTTGCTAACTGCAACGGCACGTGGAAAGTAATAGGATTCAAATAAAGATATAACCATGAGCAATTTCAAACAATGCCCCAACGGCCACTACTACCAAGGCGACCACTGTCCGTACTGTGAACCGCGACAATCTGAAAAAATTGATGATGGAACAATTTTCACACCCATTTCGAACAATGCGGATGACTTAAACGCAAAGGTCAATATTATCCTTCCGTTCGACATTGCCCCAGACGGTTTAAAAAGATATATCGAGATCAAAAGGAAAAGAGAAAAACTCGATCTGCAATACAAAATATCGTCAGTGCTAAATTGTGAGCGTGACGAACTTCCCTCAACAATCAGTAGCAAGATATCGGAAATGGACGAATTAGTGAATATGGAACTGTTGAAAAAAAACATCCACAGTTTCAACGACTCCCAAAACGGACTTCTGGGCGACTATTACCTGTCCGACAGAGCTGTCAGTTCCATTGTCCCGACAACCTTGATGACTCAGATTTTGGGAGCACAGAGCAAATTGGATCATCTGTATGCAGAAAATGGTTATAGCAGCTTTGCCAACAGAAGCGTAGCTTTGAACACAGCCGCCTGTGCTTCGTACGGAGACGAGTACAGCAGCAAAGAGTTCCAAGATGCCCGAAGGGAAGTAGAGAGCAAAAAGTATATCTCCATCTCACTTGGGGACAACTCAGTAAATGTTCTGTGCCTGCCCGACCGGGAAGATCCGCAATCGGTGAAGTCAGTTGAAAAATTCCAAAGCGAAGACATATCCATTTTCAAGCCAACTGTGGTAATAAAAAAATGGAGAGACATAATTTGCTCCACCGACATTGACGATAACGAATACAAGAAACGTTTGATAGATGTTGTCAACGGCAACTCGCTATCCCTATATTACAGAGTATCAAGACATCAGATAGCCAACGCATTAACCACTCTGTTCAAAGACCTTTCGCAATTGCACAAATCGGGATTCGTGCACTGCGACCTGAAGCCACAGAACATACTATGTCTGCACGACGGATTGCATCCCTTCGACCCGGTAAACACCAAAATCGGAGAGGTCTCGGCGGGTATGACTACGAATTTCTGCGCGCCTGAACAGATTTTGGCACAACCCGTAACTCCTGCCACGGACATCTACAATCTCGGACTTATTGTACTTTCCATTGTCGACGGAGTGATTTTCGGCAAAATATCCGACTATATATTCCCAACCGGCGGAACCAATACAAAAAATGTGAAACAGCTTGTAGAGCCTTTTGTTTTCATCGATTATAAAGAATCGAACATCGGCGACATTAAAGGCATCCCGCACTGGAGAGCTTTCTTGGAAAAATGTCTTGCTTTCGAGCCAACAGACCGTTTCCAAGACATAGAAAGCTTTGCTATGGAATATCAGCGGCTGTTGGTACAATATCCTCTTAAAAACAAAATCGAATTCAGTCCCAATTTCGGACATTTGTCAATGATAAAACATTACCACAACGGGAATATGGAGCCGGCTTGGTTTATCGAATAACAAATGGTATTATTACGAGCTATTTCAAACAATGCCACAACGGCCAATACTACCACGGCAACCACTGCCCGTACTGCAAACAAGACAAAAAGATCAGAATAAATAACGACGGACGGTACAGACACCGACACCACACAGAACAAATAGACACACAAAAAAACATAATACAGTAAACAATTAAACAACATTCAATATTATGAGTTTAGTAAACAACCTCGACAACATTTTCAAAAAAGGCGTAATAGGCAATGTGCGCAAGGCACAGGAAGACAGCCACGACATGGCTCTTAAAACCCCCAACGGCGACCTGTTTGTGGTTTGCGACGGCATGGGCGGACACGTTGGTGGCGCCAAAGCCTCCTCGCTGGCAGTGGAGAGCATCATAAGCTACATGAAAGGCCAATACTACCCCAACCCCATAGATGCCCTGAACGGATCATTGCAGTTTGCCAACATGCAGATACTGGGCTTTGCCGACGCCCATCCCGAATACAAAGGCATGGGCACCACCGCATGCATAGTGCTTATGCGCGATAACGATGTTTGGATAGCTCACGCCGGCGACAGCCGCATCTACCTCTACCTCGGCAAAGAACGTCAGCTGCACCGTATTACCAGAGACCACTCCTTGGTACAAACACTTGTCGATTCAGGACAGATAACCGACGACGAGGCCGAACACCACCCCAACAAGAACCGCATTCTCAAAGCCCTCGGTATAAAACCCGAACTCAAGCCCACTTTCAACCACCTCAACCAACCCATACACCCCAAAAACGGCGACATATTCCTCATCTGCACCGACGGTCTGTGCGGCATGATCTCCGACAACACCATAGAGCGGGTACTGGGCGACAACACTTCACTCGCCAACAAAGGCGAAGTGCTTATCTCGCTTGCCATGCAGGGCGAGATAGTGCAACCCGGAGGACAGGACAACTGCACCCTTGAACTGATACAGATAGACGGCAGCCCCTTCAAAACCAGCTATTTTCACTCCGAAAACCCCGTGGGCAGACCACAAGGAGGACAAGGCGGAAAAGGTTCGCGTAAGAAAACAACCATAATATTGGCAGCTGTAGCAGCAGTGGTTCTCGCCACCATTGTAGGTTTAACAGCACTGTTTATCATCAATGCCAAAAGCAACGAACAAGAAAAAGAACGCCGAGCTGAATTAGAAAAACTGAAACAAGAAGTTAAAGATTGGGAAGACAGCTTAAATCGTTGTGATGAAAAAATCAATAAATATAATAATGACAAAGGTACTCTGGACTCTCAAATAAAGCAATTAGAAAAAGGCAAAAAACTCCAAACAACTGAGGGGAAGCCTATAACCATTGATGATACAAAATCAAAATTAGAACAAATAGAAACAAATATTACATATACGAATACAAACAAAGAAAAAGTCCAAAAAACCATAAACAATCTTAACAAAAAAATAGATAGAATCGAAAAAGAGCTCAACAAAAAGAACGGAAACCAAGACACGAAAAAAGCGGACAAAGGAAAAAGCTTTACTAAAAAAACACCAAAAGCCGAAAATCCCCCTTCACCAGTTATCGCCTCTGGAACACCCACAACAGGTGATGCAAGTCTATCCGAGGAAGAAAAACTAAACAATGAATTCAATGATCTTTACAACCAACTTAAAACAGACGAGAAATGGCAGCTCAATGTGTACTTATCCCCATTGTTTTCGAAAGGAACAAAAAAGAACATGAATACTCTGAAAAACCTTTGGGAACAAAATCCAATTAATAAGAAAAAAGATATGATTTCTGAAATAAAAAAAGCGAAACCGAAAAAATAACTGTTATTTGCAAACTATTTATTCTAAATTGTAAAAACCAATGAAAGTAATAACCATAGGGCGCGACAGCAAAAAAAACGACATTGCGGTGAACGACCCACTTGTAAGCCAGCACCACCTGCAGATTGTTGTTGACGACAGCGACAATGTGTATGTGGCCGATATGGGTTCCGAAAACGGCACATACGTCAACGGACATCGCATAACAGGCCAAACACTCCTGCGTTCGGACGACAAATTGCGCATAGGCTCCACTACCCTGCCGTGGCACAGTTATATAGGCATAGCCGCATCGACTATCGACGACAAACCCGATACGGAAAACGGCGACGAGCATGGCGAAGGCGAAGACAACGCCGACGGACAAAACAGAAAGAAAAAATGGATAACTGCGGCGGTGGCAGCCATGCTGCTGGCCGCTATTGTGTCCATTGCACTGCTGGCACACAGCAACAGGCAGAAAGAGGCCGAGATAGCAAAACTGAAAACCACTATCGACAGTCTTAACTCCAACAACGAGCTTCGCGGACTGAAAAAAGAGCTGAAACTGATAACAAATAAAATCAACGAAATAGAGAGTCTTATGAAGCGGCAGCAAAAGCATCAAGATTCGCAACTCGACACCTTCAAAAACCGCCCACACCCAAAGCCTCCCAAAGACGTAAAGAAAAAAAATGTCAAAGAACGGCCAATTTTAGCTCCAATGTCGGGGAATTCGGGCAATTATATGGACGAGAAGCACATGTCGGACCAATTGGCCTCGTTGCGGAACAAACGACATGAATTAGAACGCACTATCGCCCTAAAAGAGGGAGAATTTAACGGTGACAAAAAAACAAGTCAAAACAAATACTCATCGAAATCTGAAACATCCAATGTACCCCACCACAAAAAAAACGCTTTCTCCGAGGAGGAACAACTCGACAGAGAATTCGATGAGCTTTACCGACAGCTTAACACAAAAGAAAACACCGAGTGGCGGGACAATGTATTCAATTCTGTTTTAGGAAAAGGCACTAAAAGGGAAATGGTTGTTCTGAGAAACCTCTGGCAGAATTATACTATTGAACAGAAAAAAGAGATGATTACGGAAATAAATAGAGTAAAACCGAAAAAATAATAGCAAAACTATAATAATCCGATGAAAGTAATAACCATAGGGCGCGACAGCGCGAGCAACGAGATAGCGATATCCGACCCCAAAGCGAGCCGGACACACCTTCAGTTAGTGATGGACGACAACGGAAACATATTTGCCGTTGACCTCGATTCCACCAACGGTACGTTTATAAACGGACAACGCATAACGGGCCAGGCGCCCTTGCATCCGGGCGACGATCTTCGCATTGGCGACACCTCGCTGCCGTGGCTTAATTACCTGCAAACCTCCCCTGTCCGCACTCCATCAGCGACTCCCGCCAGTGGCCCACAAAACTCCAGCAACGGACAAGGCGGCGGTAAAAAGAAAGCCCTTATATGGATAATAGTCGCATCGGCCGTGGTGCTTATAGCTTTGGGCATCGGTTTGGTAATGCTTTTCAACAATGGCGGTAATACTCCCGAAGACTCTGAATCCGAATACACCCCCGAACCTGGCAGGACAATTGTCGATGTTGATGTAGAACAAGGTATTGAAGTCAAACCCGATCCAAAAGAAACAAAAAAGAAAACTCCCGACCCCAAACTGTTGCAACTCGATCAGCAATTTGAAAAACTCTTCAATGAACTTAAAAAAGCTGAAAACAAGCAATGGAAAGATAGTGTAATAAAAGCGCTAAATTTAAATATAAATGACGTTAATATACTAAAAGAAAAATTCAATAATTCACCCGAGAAGGAAAAACAGCGAATAATTGAAAAAATAAATGGTGCAAAGCCGAAATCAAATAGTTCAAATGTCGATGTCAAGCCAATAGGAACAGAGCCTGATTTGTTACAACAGAAATTTCAAGCTTTATGTGATGACTTGGAAAAAAGTGATAATAAAGATTGGAAACTTAATGTATTAGAGGTTTTAAAAGAAAAAAAGATTATTAATAAAAAGAACATGGGCACTCTAAAAGAGTCATTCTCCACATCTGACCCCAAAACCAAGCTACTAATAATAAGTACCATAGAAGATCTCAAACCAAACACTACGTCTTCCAAGTCTACTCAACAAGAAATTGACAACAAAAAGGAGAATGCTCAAAACAGTAAAAGCACAAAGAAATGAACGACTTGCCAAGACTGCCATATTACCATGTTGATCACCTGATAGCCGAGGGCGGCACAGCCCGCGTTTATTGGGGTGTAGACCTGCGCAGCGGTTACCCGGTGGCTATTAAAGAGCTGAAAATACGTCATTTCAAAAACCAGGCCATAAGGAACAACTTCAAAGACATCGAAGCGCAGATGTACCTGTATATGCAGCACCCCAACATACCCAAACTGGTGGACTTCATCGACATGCCTAACACCCATCAGATGTACATTGTAATGGAGTTCATTCAGGGCCGCACCCTTGAACAGTTCATCTACAATGAGATAGGTCTCATCCCAGAACAGAAAGCCCTGCCTATGTTCCTAGATATTCTCGACACAATGGCATACATACACAAAAAAGGCTACCTGCACCTCGACATAAAAACCAACAACGTGATGCTGAAACCCGACGGCGGAATTAAAATCATTGACCTCGGCATTGCCTCACGTATGACCGACGCCTCCACCAACACAGGACACGGCTATGGCACACCTGCATATATGCCCGCAGAACAGTCGGAAAAACGATTGCTGGGCAAATACACCGACATCTTCGCCCTCGGAGTGGTGCTGTTCGAAATGCTCACCGGACGCCTTCCCTTCAACTCCGACAACCCCAACCCCACACAAAACATAGCCGAGATACGCAACAAAATAAAATACGAACCCACTCCAAAAATGAAACAGTTCTACCCTATGATTGGCGACGGACTGCAAGCTATAGTGGAAAAAGCCACAGCCAAAGAGCCGAGCCAACGCTACCAGACTTGCGAGGAATTTGCACATAGCATCAATGACTATCTAAAACAGAACAATAACAAACGCTGAATACCAATTTGACAATCACGAACCACAAAAAAACACATAAATAAAATGAAAGCAATAACAATAGGACGTCTTCCCGGTAACACAATAGTTCTAGAAAACCCAAAAGTGTCGCGCAACCACGCGAAAATCACCCTCAACGACACCGGCACATACGAGATTATCGACCTCGGAAGTCTCCACGGCACCTACGTAAACGGCCGCAAAGTGAAAGGCAGCATGCCTGTAACCCCACGAGACAGGATAGTACTTGCCAACCAAACCCTGCAAGGCGACTGGAGCAAGGCTTTCGACAGCATTCCCAACCCCGAAAAACCCGAACCTAAGATAATAATAGAGACTCAACCTGAAAAGCCCAACGTGGCTCCCCCCGACTCGGTGCTGTACAATTTCGGCAAAAATGTAGAAAGCTTTTTCGGCGAATGGTCGCAGACACTGAAAAGAAACGCCGAGGAATTGAAAAAACTCGTACGCCTGCAAAGCCATGGTCACGACACACGCCGCTACTCTGAAGATGTGTTCGACCTCTCGCTCGAACGATACAACTTCCTCTGCACCCAGATGACACAGCTGCTCAGCAAAATGGAAAGCGACAACGCCACCTTCCAACAGCAATACGACGATGACATGAAAAAGCTCGAAATAACCTACCAGTACCGCATGGGCAACAGTCGTAGCGAGACCGAGCTGGCAGCAGGACTGAGAGAGGTGGACGAACGCCGCCAGCAACTACGAAACGGTTACGATAGCATACGCCGCGAAATGGCTTCCGTAATAAACAACACTATACAAGACTTCTACGCCGGCAACCCGCCGCTGTTCCCCAACCGTCTGGAGCTTGCCCCTTCAAACTCAGATGTATGGAACGCCACCCCTAAACAAAACGACGAGGCTCAAAATACCTTCTACATAGGCGAAACCACACACCAATTCAACTTTTGGGGAGAACGTGTTGAACTGAAAAAACGTGAATACCTCAAGGCACTGTGCGGCGGCAACGTCATTTTCAAATACAGCAAGAAAAACCGTCAGACCTGTTTCGACACCGTAAACGCTCTGATATGCCGTATGCTGTCATGTACCACCAAGGGCGAGATGCGTTTGGTGATGGTGGATTTGAACGAGATGGAAGGCACATGCGCCACTTTCAAGAAACTGAACAAAGGTGTGTTCGAGATTATTTCGCGCTACGATGATTTTCTCCACACTCTCGACTCTTTGGCCTCGCGCACCGAAAACATCATACAAAACCTTCTGCAGGACGATATGGCCAACATAGCCGACTACAATCGTGGCAAATCCGAAAAAGTTGCATATACAATTCTTGTACTCAAAGACATACCTGCAGGATACGGCAACGAACTCGGCAACAAACTTTCGAACATAATGCGCAACGGCCCACGTGCAGGCGTATCAGTGATGGCATTGGTAGACGAAGACGAAGCCAACCGCAACGAGGAAACTCTTAAGATGTACCGTCTGCTGCAAAAAAGCGCAAGCACCGCACAATGCGCCCTATGCGACCTCACATCGCCCGACAACGATGACGAGCAACACAAATCCGCCACAGCTGCACACTACGACGCCTTCCCCAGAAGCGTGATGTCGGCCATTGTGGAGAAAGTAAATCAAGCGATGGAGATAAAGCAGGAGACCATACTGCGTTTCAACGAGTATATGCTTCCCGAAAAACAATGGTGGACCGGACAGAGCGCCAACCGCATCGACCTGCCCTTCGGCCTGTCGAACGATATGAAAACCACAGCCCTGCAGATAACACAGGAAAGCGGACAGAACTCCGCCGTGGTAATAGGCATCCCCGGATCGGGAAAGAGCGTGTTCCTGCACACCATCATAGCCAGCGCCATAACCCACTACTCGCCTAAAGAGCTGCAGTTGTACCTGCTCGACTTCTCGGGAGTGGAGTTCAACGTTTATGCCAACCACAAGCTGCCCCACGCCCGCGTGATAGCCCCCGAAGCCGAACGCGAATTCGGTCTTAGCATACTGCGCGAAGTATACGAAGAAGGCACTCGGCGTATGGACCTCTGCCGCGAAAACGGTGTTACCAACATCGTGGAACTCAAGCGCGTTAACCCCGACTTGGTGGTGCCGCGCCTGCTGGTGATAATCGACGAATTCCAAAAGATTTTCGAGATAGAGAACGACAACATAAGCAAGGAAGCGAACTCTAAAATTCATGCCATAATTCAAGAATACCGCAAGTTCGGCATCAACCTTATATTGGCCACACAGAAACTGCCGGCCAAAAGCATCGTACCCTACGACCTTATTGCCAACCGCGTAGTGTTCAAGAGCGAACCCAACGATTTCAGCAACCTTATCAATTGGCCACGAATGATACCAGCTCCTCGGATGCTCACCGGAACCTGTATATACAACAACGAGTCGGGTGCCGAAATGGCGAACATGGTCACACGCTCGTATTTCATCAACGCATCCAAAGAACTAGAAGAATTACTTGATAGAGTACGTGCGTTTGCCGAACAAAACCCAAGCCTGAACGACAAGCACGAGTTGCGCACCTTCCGCAGCGATGAATTGCCCATTTATGCGAAGAGGATCTGCTCAAATCGCCACACAACACCACAAGACATACCGCGCGAAGTGGGCGTTTATGTGGGCGAAAGCATTGCTATCTCGCCTTGCCACGTATATATGCCGCTTACCAAGGAGAGCAACAACAACATACTTATAATCGGTGGCGACCAGAGCGTGGCCAAAGGCATAGCCTACCACACTTTAATCTCAGAGTTGACCCAACACACTCCAAAATCTTGCAAAATGTACCTGCTGAACTTTATGATGCCCGACGACCCGATGCAAAACCTCTTTGCAAACGACAGCTTCAATGTCATAAGCGATTTCGCCGACATAATGGAGATGAACAATGAGGAAGATGTGGCCACGATACTGGATTACATCATAAAAGATGTTATAGACGCGCGTAAAAAAGACCCATCTTTGCCGCTGGAACACGTCTACATCAACATTTTTGATTTCCAGCGCGGCAGAATGTTCGACAGCACAGGCATACGCAACGATTTCGAATCGGAACACGCACAGCAACTGGCCTACATCTTGAAAAACGGTCCTATGGTGGGAGTGTTCACAACACTGCAAGTGGACAACATAACCAATCTGAACCGAATGGGTTACGACTCTCAAAAGCTGTTCTGCCACCGCATTGCTTTGCAGATGCCGGAACAAGAGTCCGACAAAATTGTGGGCAACTCGGCGGCCAACAAACTGCTGGTATTCAACCGTCCAGCAACAAAATACAGGGCTCTGTACTACAACAACGTTTACAATTCAACAACAAAATTTAAACCATACAAGATATGATGATTATAGACTATAAAAACAACATCTCAAGATTACGGTTACAAATGGCGGATTCCACAGATGAGATAAGGAGTCAATTTGTAAAAATCGAAAGAATTTTCAATGAGTCCTAATCGGAATTATCAGAATGGGACAATAACCTGATTGACGATTTCAACAAAAGCAAGGGAGATTTTATCCTTTTTTGCAACACTTTGGATAACATATCGTACCGACTGAACGAATTAGAGAACAAACTGAGATGTCTCGAAAACAGGAAATATGATTTTTGAATAATTCACTTTAACAACAAACACATTATGGGAGCATCAATAATAAACAATAGTGAATCGCTAAACAAATACAGAGGGCAGATACACCAAGCCATCGAAGATCTGAAAGAGCAAATGAGAAAAACCGAACAAGCAATAGAATCTGTGTACGAAAACGGGTGGAAAGACGATAATTTCCGCCAATTCCAAAACAATTTCAACCAAGACAAGGAAAAGATTCTTCCACTTTGCAATGTTCTGGACAACTATGAGAGCAACACACTCTATCATCTCCAGAAAAAAATAGAATCAATGGAGACACACGATTTCAAATGTTAAGACAATGTCGGACGGCTTATTTATACGCGATATACACTCCCTCGAGGAACTGAACAACATTATCGGTTTCACAGGCGAGGCTATGGCAAAAATTGAGGAAAGCGTGAGCAAATACATCGATGGTGTTCAACAAGTACTCGACAAACAACAGGACATTATCCGCCAGAATCTAGACGAGGCCAGACAACGTCTCGAAAACGCGCAGAAAGCTCTGTCGGCTTGCTATTCATCGCAAACATACGATGAAGACTCGGGCGAATACACTCCGAGCTGCGACTGCGAAGAACGAGATGTAGAATCGGCACAGAAAGAGGTTGACGAATGGCAGAAAAAACTCGAAGAAGGAGAGAAAATCATTGGAGAGTGCAAACTGGAAATAGACGAATATAACGACCCTGGAGGTGCAATATCCCCTCCGGGAGGCCATTACCTTATCGAAAACATGTGCCAAAGCCAGACTCCCAACGCCACCCAAAGTCTGCAAGAATTCATTGCCGAAGCCCACGATTACTCACAAAGCGATTTGGGCGGCGAACGGGACATCGCCCCCGGCACATACAACTCCTTTGTAAGTGACGACGACCTGCCTATGACCGAGGAAGAAAAGGCAGCTGCCTTTGATAGCAACATACAAGGCGTGAAAGACGAACAGGAGTCAAGTTCAAGATATTACGACATACAAGACGCCAACCGCGCGATGTGCTGCCCCTCTTGCGGAAGACCACTGCAAATGTGCAGTTGTAACATTATGCACGTTGATGTAAACCTATATCAATAACAATAACGAAAACAAAAAAAATGGGCAATATACCTGATTTCGTATTACAAATACAAGAAGCCGAACGCAACCTTAAAGCAAAATGGCAGATGGTACAGAATGACTGGAGAGGCCAAGCCGCCAACAACTTCAATAGTGGAGTTATGGAGCCATATACCGCCAACTTCCACAAGTATATTACCGGCGACGGAATAAGAGGCTGCGGTGTGGACGATTTGATGAAACGGATGGACAAACACATGCAAGAGATGGCAAAACTATCGGGAGTATCTGAAGACGTAGCATTCGCCTGCGCCGCCGGAGCACAACACAACGGTGGAGTGAACAATATGTTCGACGACCACATAGACGTGGAGAATCTCGACATAGTGAGAAGCCGCGGAGGCGTGGTGCACAACAGCAACCGCGACCGAGACTATTGGAACAACGATTCATCCTCGTTCGGTTACGACGGTGCAAAACCCGGCGAATTAAACAACAACGACATAGAAAAAATAATGCAACAAAAAAGATAATTCACTATGGCATCAAGTTATCTGGAAGTCGGTTCACAAGGATTGACCGACCTTAAAAACGACTTAACGAACCTGTCGAAAGCTTTACACGAGCTGTATGAGTTGATGAACGCTGACATGCGAAACCTCGGACAGGCTTGGCGTGACGGGAAATACGAAGAATTTGTAGATGGCTATCGGCCACAAATAAACAAATGCGAGGAGATAAGCCTACGTTACACCGAATGGTGTGGGAAAGTGTTGGACCCCGCCATCGAAAAATGCATCAGAATTGAAAAACACGATGTAAGTGCCGATGGAGGTGGAGGAGTTTCTTCAAGCAGTGGCGGTGGCGGATCAACCGGCGGCGACAGACCGCTCACCTCGGCCGAAAAAGTAGCCAAAATGTGGGAAGCCAAAAATAGAGTGCAAAAGAAAATAAACGACAGAACTCCCGGCCCACAAGGTTCTGGATTCGACACCCCGCAAAACGAACGTCCATGGAACCTTTTCGAAGTTCTATACGGCAAAAATAGACAAAGATAAAGACGCTCCGACCATCTATCACGCCAAAACTCCGATGAAAACGGTATCGATAGGGAGAAACCCGAACAACAGTGTGGTAATATCCGACGCCAAAGCGTCGCGATACCACTGCTCTATTACCCAGTACGACAACGGCATCTGCCAGATTTCCGATATGGGGAGCCTTAACGGCACATATGTAAACGGCCACAGAATAACGGGCACGACAAACCTCTTGTTCAGCGACGTGGTACGTGTCGGCGACACAGTGATACCGTGGCAGAACTACATCTCCGGATATGCTGGGAACAGAACGATGGCCGACCCGAACCTTTACCCGAACTACATCCCCAACAATCAGCAAGTAAGAAAAGAGGTTGATAACAGTTTCGGAATAACAGCTATGGTGCTGGGCATATGCGGGATAAGCCTCCTTGCCATAATCTTCGGCATAGTGGCGCTGTGCCGTCACGAAAAGAACCGTGGCTTCGGCCTTGCCGGACTTATTTCGGGCATAGTGTGGTCGGTAATATACACACTGTGGGTGATAATACTTATAATCACCGAAGGAATCTTTCTCAGCACTTTGTAACAAAAACAACTATTAAAAATGAAATCGGTAACCATTGGCAGAAGCTCTAAAAGCGACATAGTAGTCCGCGACAGTGCGGTAAGCCAACGTCACTGTCAGATAACGCAGCTCGACAACGGCGGCTACACCCTGTACGACTGCGGCAGCACCAATGGCACTTTCGTTAACGGAAAACGTATCAGCGGACAAGTAGCTCTCAACATATCCGATGTCGTACAAATCGGGAACACCACCCTGCCATGGCAAAAATATTTCGGCTCGTCGGAGACAGCCAAAACAATAATAGTGGGACGCAACTCCGATAACGACATCTCCATCGACGACGGCCAGGCCAGCCGACACCACTGCCAGATAAGCCGGCTCGAAAACGGAGTAATATACATAACCGACCTCCAAAGCACAAACGGCACTTACGTGAACGGCCAACGCATCGTAGGTCAGATATTGCTCCACAAAGGCGACAAGGTGACTATAGGCAAAACCTTGGTAAACTGGGAATCACAACTCGAATTGCCACAGAGACAACCACAACAACCTCAGCGTCAGCAACAAGAACAGGAAACTCAGGAAAGACTGCGGCAACAGCAGCTACTAAAGGAACAACAACGACAGCAAGAGCTGGAACTTCAGCGACAACAAGAGTATGAAAAACAGAAACAACTACAACAACTGCAACTAAAACAAGAACAACAACTGCGACAACAGCAACTATTACAAGAACAACAACGCCAACAAGAGCAAGAACGGCTGCAACAACAAGATTATGAAAAACAGAATCAACAGAACAGCCTGCATACCAATAGTACCGGCAATATACTCTCAAAGCTCTACGCTGCTCCGATTTACACCTACGCAAGTCTCATCACATTTGCCGCAGGATTGTTATCCGCCATCATCATTACATATCTAACATTCAGCTACTTCGGCACGGAAGAAGGCGTATCATTCTCCGCCCACCTGCACGGATACGGCGATTCGGGAGGACACTGGTTTGGCATGGCCGCTGCCGTGATACTCGGCGCCGTGGCCGATTTCACCGACGGTATCATAGGCTCAAAAAGCGACAGCCAGTTGGCCCGCATCGGCCTGTGGATGGCAAACACCGGCGTGGCATTGGGGACATTGTTTATACTGCTTGCCATCTTTGCAGCAAGAGCACTTTAAATTAAAAGAGACATCATAAAAGACATATAAGATGAGAGTAATAACAATAGGACGCAGTTCGGAGAACGACATCTCTATAAACGACCCCAATGTGTCAAGGCATCACTGCCAGATAATACAACACGACGACGGCCACTTCACCATTGCCGACCTCGGCAGCGCCAACGGCACTTTCGTCAACGGACAACGCATACATGGCAATGCCTCACTCTTCCCAAACGACGTTCTGCTTATAGGCAACACTAACCTGCCGTGGCAATCGTATTTCATGGTAGGCGTACCACAACAACCGGGACAGCCCCAGCCGCCAAAACGCAAATCGCATGCACTGCCCATAGTGCTCGGCATAGTGGGCGGACTGGCACTTGTGGCAATAATAATTGTTGTGCTGCTGTTGACAAACCGTTCGAAACACCAGTACAACATAGACGGAGTGGCCTTCGATTTCGGAATGACCTTGGACGAACTGAAGGCGGAAAACCCCTCGGCTTCGGTAAGGAAATACACTGTCCCCGCCGAGGACAATATCGAAGTGTACATCCCTGCATTCGATTACTATATTATAAACAACATGTTGGCAATAGCATTCAACAACAAAACCAAACAGATACAATATTTCAGCACCTACGATCCCAATTTCTCCACTCCCGAAGGCATACACCCCGGCAGCACTTGGGGAGAGATGGAAGACGCCTACCCCAATCTGGAATATCAAATATGGTACTTCAACTACGACCATTTTACACACAAATACCATAGTGTGATATTCGCCCAAGATTCTACCACAAGCACCTCCTTCGTTTTCGACTACAATCTTTTTTCCGACAAACAAATAGAGGATATTTCCCGCATCACCAACCCTTCATGTTTTGACGCATATTTCACTCCCTCTGAATTGCCCGACAAAGTGCATCAGACAATCAGGACATCCATCACTGTGTCGCATATAACTATCACCGACAAAAACCAACCCGACGACACCGACTACGAAGACATTGAAGGAAGAATAGCCGACATGTGCGAGATTTTGGATTCAGTCTCAAATTAACCGCATATAAAGCCTGAGCAAAAAAAAATAGACACACTCCAAAAACAACACCAAAACACGATGAAAAAAACAAACACTTTACAGGAAACAGCCAACAGCGTCGCCACCTGTCTGCGCTGTGCTTCGGGAACAACGATGCAGCATAATCGTCGCCATCCAGCCCGAAGACACTTTTCGAAATTAAGAGCCGCTGTGCTTTTTGCAGCCATAGCCACTTCTGGCATACTGCTTTCGTTGGCGACTATGACAAGCTGTGCCGACACCAATGCGGCTGAACAAACTAGTGGCATTGCGAAATATATCGGAGGCCCGCGAAACACAACCAACATCACAGGCTATTGGTCTTGTACCGCCAGCGAGCAAGTCGTCAGTTTCGGAGAGTCTGTACCCGCTTGGACTTTCGACCTCAAACTTACCGACAACGGCGAAGACATATATGGCGACTACCTTGTAACCACACCCTTTGAAAAATTCGACGGCAATTGGGGCATCTTCGACGATGTGGACAACTTCGACATCAAGGGAAGCTGGGACGGCTCACGGTATGTGGTAAAATACACCTCGAGCTGGGAAGGCAGGGTAACAGCCACCATACGTCCAATATCCAGCAACAAAATCGAATGGCGGGTGCTGTCGGTAAAAGACGGCGGCTCCATGGCTCCCGATTATGCAGTTCTTACAAAAACAAAACGTCCATAAAAACACCAAACACCATGAAAGTAATAACCATTGGTAGAAGCTCGCAAAACGAAGTCGTTCTGCTCGACCCCAATGTGTCGAGGCACCACTGCCAGATAATACTACACGACGACGGCCACTACTCCATTGCCGACTTCGGCAGCACCAATGGCACTTTCGTCAACGGCCGGCGCATACAAGGCGAAACGGTTCTCAACCCCGGCGACGTGGTGAGCATCTGCGGCGACACCATTCCTTGGCAAAATTATTTCGGCTCAGCCACCGTCCCCGGTCCGACAAAGACTGTCACCGTGGGCCGCGCCTCCGACAACGACGTAGTAATATCCGACAGCTTTGTGGGCCGCCACCACTGTCGCTTTGCGATATACGGCAACGGCAACGTCGTAATCGAAGACCTCAACAGCGCCAACGGCACTTTCGTGAACGGACAGCGCATACAAGGACAGAGACCGCTGAACCCCAGCGACATAGTGCGCATTGGCAACACCACGCTACCATGGCCCAGATATGTGGGAATTTGGAGAGGCAACTCACTGCCACCCCAACAGCCGACAAAATCCAATGCAAAAAAATGGATATTCGGTTCTATTGGCGCCGCAGCCATGTTGGCGGCAGCCATATTGCTTATTGTCCATCTAGTAAACCACAAACCAGAGAACATCTTTTTCGAAGGCGAATACCCGCCCGTAGCACAAGTGCAGTACGAAGACGGCGGCGTTACCTACAATGTGGAAGCAATACAAGGACAAGTGATGCTGTTTTTCTACGAAGACGTATCGCACCGCTCCGCCGTAAGCGCCATAGAGGATGCTGGGGGCAAAGTGGTGGCGCAGATGCCCGAAACACATTATTACCTTGTAGATGCGGGCGCCGGCAACGAGAACTCTTTTATTAAGAATATACGCAGTTCGGCAAGTGTAAGCTACGCCTATCCCAATGCCGTCTCCTATCCATGTAGAGTGTCAAAAGAGGTCATAGACAATTTCAGCTATCTCTATCCGAAACATAATGCCACACATGGAGAAATGGTATCCTTCGCCCTCAATTGTGACGCAGAGAGCAATGTCGGAGTTTACGATGTGGCCAACAAAGATGGTGAAGAGCATCTGAACTCGAATAAAATCCACGAAAGCTTATACAAAATTCTATCCAATGCCGACACCGGGAGTTCAACTTTAATAAACATGTCGCTAGGGTATTACATAACTGTGGATGGTAAGAAAGAAAAATGGTATGATACCGAACACGTAAATGATTCCAAACGCGAGAAATATAGGAAAGACTATATAAACTTCGGAATTATTCCAATATTACAAATCATCAAAGAATTCGACGACAAAGACTTTGTCATTGTAAAAAGTGCCGGCAATGTGGGAGTGAAAGATTTTGAGAACGACATTATCAATTCCATGACGGATTCAATACAAAAGAATAATCTAATTGATGTGATGAACCGCCATGTAATACTCGTATCCGCCAAGGACGACCGGGAGGCTTGGGCTTATCCCACAAATGACAAAAAATACAAGTCGTTATACAACGGATATTCCAACGAGTTGAAAGCTGGCACACATCATCCGTGGGTGACAAAAGTGGACATAACCGATTTCCAATTTGAAGGGAAGGACGCAGCCGGCACCTCATACGCATCGCCACGTGCAGGCTGTTTCCTCGCCAACGCAATAGACAAACACAACATCCGTGCGGTGGAAGCTCTGCAATATGCCCGCGAAGCCACCCGACAGCACCCGCAACACCTTCTCACCCAGGAGATGCTCGACAGCCTTATAGCTGCCGACAAAGGTGAAAAACAACCTGACAAGGATGCGGAGTATATAGACCTCGGACTGCCAAGCGGCACACTATGGAAAACAAGCAACGAACAAGATAATTACGGCCAGTACCTATTCGATGAGGCCATGCAGAAATACGGTCAAAGCCTCCCGACAAAAAAGGAATTCGAAGAACTTGTCTCCAAATGTAAATGGGTTTGGAACGGAAAAGGTTATCAAGTAACCGGACCCAACGGGAAATCCATCACATTGCCGACATCGGGATTCGGCCGTTACGAAGGTGGCGAGGAAGGCTACAGTGAGTTCGGATATCTGGATGAACTCGGCATGTATTGGACATCCACATCAAACGGCTCCAACGAGGCATGGATTCTCCATTTCGACTCAGGCATCGACGGCGTCGACATCCGCAGTTTATCCCATACCGATGATAACGATGTGTGCTCCGTGCGACTGGTCAAAAAGGCGGAAAACAACAAAAAACAGTCACCATCCACAGTCTCTCCCAATAGCATTTCAGGCACACAATGGAAAAAAGACCATTCCAACCAAAATCACGTGTATTACGATGCTTTGCGTTTTGACAGCGAATCGGAAGGAACCGCATATTTTGTTCTTGATGGGGATACTCATGTGATTACCCATTTCCACTATCACTACGATAACGAACTCCATTGTTGGTGCATTACCGACTGGGGGAAAAACACAATATATTTCATGATAAAAGGCAATGAACTTCATGAAAATTTCTACAAACCATGTATTATCAACGGAGAACGAGTCATTTTAGACCCCACTCGTTATTACAAAATGTAATTTAAAGAATATAAGGCTATAATAAACAACAACTCCACATGGATGAAAACACCCGATATTTCAAGGAACTGCTGCCCGGCACCACCCTCAACGGCGGCAAGTATGTGATAGAAAAGAAAATCGGCGAAGGAGGCTTTGGCATCACCTACAAGGCGGTGCAGGCAGGCCTGAACCGTGCGGTCTGCATCAAAGAGTATTTCCTTGCCGGATACTGCGTGCGCAATGCCTATGACAATTATGTGCAACTGCAAGGCTTAGACCCCAACTCATACGAAAAATATCGACAGGCATTTGCCCACGAGGCACAAACCCTCGCTGAACTGCACCATCCCAACATCGTAGAGATAATCGACGTGTTCCACGAAAACAACACATCATACATGGTGATGCCGTTCATCGAAGGGCGCACCCTGCAAAGCATAGTGGAAAACAACGGCCATCTCTCATACCCCGATGCCGTGAACTACATAACCCAGATTGCCAACGCCGTAGGTTATATCCACGAAAGGCACATACTGCACCGCGACATCAAGCCAGCCAACATTATGATTACCGCCGGCTACAAGGCAATACTCATCGATTTCGGCTCTGCTCGAGAATTTGTTGAGGACAAAACGCAGTCACACACCTCCATGCTCACCCACGGCTACGCCCCCACAGAACAATACACCCGCAACAGCCGCAAAGGCTCTTATACCGACATCTACGCCTTGGGCGCCACTCTCTATTTCACACTCACCGGCAAAGTGCCTGTCGAAGCGGCCGCACGCATCTCGGAACCTATGCCAGAGCCAAAGGAGCTCAACCACACACTGCCCTACGAGGCTAACTACACCATTATGAAAGCCATGCAGCTGAAATCTGCCGACAGATACCAAAATGTGAAAGACTTTTTGGACGACCTGCTGAACAGAAAAGCCAAAACACCTCCCGTGATGCCGCCACCTCATACTGTAAGAACGACACCACCTCCAAATTTCAGAGTGACACCACCTCCAAATGACCCACACGACAAATGGAAAGTATGGGTTGTTGCAGCTATAACAATTCTTATCATTGCTGTTATCTCGCTAATAATCAACAACATCAGTTCAAACAAGCCTGATTATGTCGCCGACACCACTTATTACGAAGAGCCCGCGGAAGTTATTGAGGTACCTGTAGAGACACCTTCAGAAGAACCATCCACCTATACCCAAACCGACGATTTCCCCGACGATGACAGAGTGAAAGATGTGCTGGGCTCGTACTGCCAAGCCATCGCCGACGACGATTTCGATTTACTGTCGAGCCTTTACGCACCCTATGTGGAAAGATTCCACAACGATTCAAATGGAATATCTCGCGAGGAGGTAGTGCAAGATCACCGCAACTACGACAAAAAGTTCAAAGTTTATGGCAAGCACAGCTCAATACGATGGGGAACATTCGAAATAGAGAATGTGGATTATGACAGGGAAAGAGTAAAGGCAATTATTGTGGAAGACTATTCCATCGACAGGGAAGATAAATCAAAATGGTCCGTTTTCGTTCTTGAAAAACATTTCACCCTCGACCATAATTACCAAATTGTCCGCGTTTGGGACAAACAACTAAGTCATAAGTAAAAAACAAAAAAACACAATGGAAGATAACACTCAAAATTTCAAGGAACTCCAGCCCGGCACGGGACTCAACGGCGGCAAGTATGTGATAGAAAAGAAAATCGGCGAAGGAGGCTTCGGCATCACCTACAAAGCCGTGCAACAAGGACTGAACCGTCCTGTGTGCATAAAAGAATATTTCCTCGCCGGACGCTGCGTACGCAACACCCTTGCCCGCACAGTGCAGCTGCAAGGCATCAGCGAAGAGCTCTTCGAAAAATACCGCCAATCGTTTGTACATGAGGCACAGACACTCGCCGCACTGCACCATCAGGGCATTGTGGAGGTTATCGACGTGTTCGACGAAAACAACACCTCCTATATGGTGATGACCTTCATAGAAGGCCGCAGCCTGCAAAGCATTGTGGATCAGAACGGTCCTCTACCCTACTCCGACGCC
The DNA here is from genome assembly GCA_016283745.1 of Bacteroidales bacterium. GTDB lineage: Bacteria > Bacteroidota > Bacteroidia > Bacteroidales > P3 > UBA1219. The sequence goes on from JAEENM010000123.1 coordinate 34,976, forward strand.
GTCAACTATCTCACACAGATAGCAAACGCCGTGGACTACATACACCAACGCCACATACTACACCGCGACATCAAGCCCGAAAACATAATGATAACAGCCGACTACAAGGCCATACTCATCGACTTCGGCTCCGCTCGCCAATTTGAGGAAGACAAGACACAGTCGCACACCGCCATGCTCACCCACGGCTACGCTCCTACCGAACAATACACACGCAACAGCCGCAAAGGTGCTTACACCGACATCTACTCCATAGGCGCCACACTCTATTTCATACTCACAGGACAGGTACCCGTAGAGGCCGCCGCACGCATTGTAGAACCCATGCCGGAGCCTAAACAGCTAAACCCATCCATTCCCGACGAGGCCAACCGCACCATACTAAAGGCAATGCAGCTCAAACCCGCCGACCGCTACCAGTCCGTACAGACATTCCTCAACGACCTGCTCAACAAAAACAATCCCCAGCAGCAAATCCCAATAGTGCCGCCGCCCGCACCCAAAGCCGCACCCGTAACACAGACTCCCAAAACGCCTACAGCACCGCCGCCGATGCAAAAGACAATGTCGGCACCAAGCGACAAACCAACCACAAAAACAAAATACTGCAAAAAATGCGGCACGGCAGCATCGTCGCCAGAAGCCAAATTCTGTAGAAAATGTGGCACAAAATTGAATTGAACAACGGCTATAGCGACTGCTTTAGCCACTAACTGAATCTTATAAAAAACACTCTCAAATTATGAAATGTAAATATTGCGGAGCGGAAATAACCGACGACAGCGTGTTCTGTGAATTCTGCGGAAAAAAGACAACCAAAAAGAACTTCAAACCCTTTTTGTGGGTAGGGGGTATAGTTGCTGTTATAGCCATTGCCTTAATAATTGTCCTTTCGCAATTTGGTGGAAATGCCGAAGCTATATTCAACAGACTAAACGAGCAAGAACAAGAACAAACAAAATTCGATTGCAACACAGGAATGCTTGTTGTTGAGAATGGCACCACAACTGATGGTTACGTTGCCCTAAGAGAAAAACTTGCATCTCATCATAGTGTAGAAATAGAAGTACGCAATCTGGCAACAGTGTATATCAACAGAGAGGGAAGGACACTTGTAAACGGGGAATTTATTGATGACATTGACCAACTAAAAAGCAGACTGAAAGATTTTCTGGGCAATCCCAACGATTTGTCTGAACTACCCGCAAAAGAAGGAAAAAGCATTTGTTTCAATGAAGGTGAAACCCCATCCACATTTTATGTTTCCAAGGGGGTTATCAGCTTCCAGCCGTCCAAAAAAGCAAAAAGCAATTCTGACAATGTCAGGGATGCCATATATCAAGCCATATATGAGCTACGTGACGAATTGTCCCAAATTAAATACAACACCCCCTTCCGCGAACTTACCGACGAATACAAAAGTCTTCGCATAAGAGAAGCCATACCGTTTGCAATTGTTGAAACTAAAGATTGTTCAGATGATAAATATGAACAAGAAGTACAAACAAGAAAATCAGATGGCTGGCATGAATCGGAAGTACAAACAAGAAAAGATGAAATCCTTAGTAAAGCTCGCGAAGCCGGTCAGGCTAAATGCAACTGCTACAAAAACGACCCTGTGGCTATTGAAAGCTGTTTCAGACCCATTTTGGAAGAGAACTTCGCTGCATATAAAGACGATGCCAATTTCCAAGCCGAAATGGATGCCGAGTACAAACGTTGCATAAGGGGAGAATAAACGACCTTTACTTAGGTAAAATATTAAGCAGTTAATAAAGATAAAAAAAGTATTATAATAACAACAAACAATTATGAAATGTAAATTTTGTGGCGGTGAAATAGCAGACGACTGCCAATTCTGCGAACACTGCGGAAAAAGATTGAAAAAAAACAAGACATGGTTATGGATCCTTCTCGGGTCGGGAGCGGCTTTGATAACAGCCATCATATTAATCCTATCCTTAGGAGGGCGGCATTCGTTGTCCGACAGTGAACAAGTGAAAATTGCTGCCGAAAACTTCCTCACAGCTTTCAACAATTTTAACTGGGACGAAGCCAAACAATACTCCACACCCGAAAGTGCCGAGCAAATCGACGCTTACGCAAGCATAGCTGC
>JAEENM010000124.1 GCA_016283745.1 Bacteroidales bacterium
TCGGACTGTCCCAGTTTGGCGTCGCGCCATTTGGTCATGGAGCCGAGTCCGCCCATGATGTCGAAAAGGTCCCACACCGCGCCGTCGGTCTCTTTGGCCAGACGGTAGAACACATCGCGGGCGAGCAATCCGTGGACGTTGGCTGCATATTTGCGTCGCGCCACTTTCTTATAGCTGTCGTTGTTGGTGATAAAGACAAAGGCGCATTCGGGGTTCACGGCCTTTATGCTGTCGATGATGCGCAGGTAGTTGCGACGGAACGCCACGGTGTCGAAAGTTTTGCCCGCCGCGTCGTTGATGCCGATGCCGAAAATTACGAGGTCGGGCTTGACAAGCTGCAGGTCTTTGGTGAAATAGGGACATTTGTCGTGGTAGTCGTAGGTGGCGGCGCCGTTAACGCCGATGGAGCTGAACGTAATGCCGCTTTTGCGGTTGGCGAGGTACACTCCCGTAAGGGTGAACGACTGCTCCTCTTTGCAGGGCATCACAATGGTGAAGGAATCCACTGTGGTGTGGAAATTATACACATAGCGCCTGGTTTGGAGGTTTATGTATGTTGGAAGGTACTCTCTGTCCTGAAATTTGATATACGGGGCCACATTGCCTGTTTCGGAATATCCCAGAAGGATTATCTGCGTGGTGCCGAAATTGATGCGAGGCTCGTTTAGTGTTATCTTTATCCATTCGGTTGAGTCGTAGGCAGTTACGGCAATGCCGCATAGTCCCAGCAATTTCTGTGGCTCTTTGTAAACATTTCGTGTAAGTTGCAGAGTGTTAGATTTTTGTATCTTGTAGTCGGCAGGATTGTTGCATTTGGCGCCTACCGAGTAGGGGAAAATCATGCCTCGGTCGGCAGTGATACCGGTGAAATTGGTGAGTATGTTGGTGCGTATGCGGTGCGACAGCGTGCCGGCCTGCACGTGTGAGCCCCCAATATGCATTATATTCACATTGCCGCGCTTTAAAGAAACCACCGCGCCGCATTTCTTGAAAAAGGCTTTCATTTTCGGCGAATTCTTGTCGTAGATAAGGGTGTCGGCGGAGAGGTTGATAAAAGGATATTTTTCGGCAATATCGTCGTTAACCACTTGAGCCTTAGCTGCAAAGCTTACCAGCAAAAACAGTGCTACTATCGTTGTTTTGAATATTCTTTCCATATTTTGTCGAACTTTTCGGGTGCGAAATCTTTTTTGAACAAATAAAACTCGTACATGGTGCGGAAGGCATCGACGAGGTATCCGGCCATTTTCCTTGCCCCCTTTTCGGAGAAATGCAGGTAGTCGGCACCGCCGAGACCGTTCTTAACCCATGTGTTCATCGAGCCGCTGCCGCCCATCACGTCGTACATGCTCCAGAAAGCCGTCTCGTTGTCGAGGGCCATGGTCTTTAGTTCGTGAATCACTCCCGGCAGCTGGGGGTAGGTCTGCAGGCCGCCCGTCTCGCTGTTGCGGCACATATCGGCGGGACCTATGAAGATTATCTTTGCGTCGGGACAGGTGTGGTGCAGTATCCGCAACTGACGTTGCATCTCTTTGGCATAATGCTCCTGATTTCCTTTTCCGTGAAGGTAAGGCACCGAGTTGCCGCCGTACTGGTAAAGGATAAGTCCCACGTTCATCTCGGCAAACGAGCGTGCCAGAAGCGCGCTGTCGATCATCTGAATCTGGTGTCCCGACGCTCCGCGCATTGAGATATTGTCCACACTTACGCCATAGTCGCCATCCACCATTATGCCATACACATCGGCCACGCCCTGCACCGTAACACGTGCCGAGGTTACGGCAGTGTCGAGTTTCCACGAGAGGCTGCCCACACCCATCTCGGTACTTACCTGCTGGTCGGTGGTGCCGTTGGCGGTAAGCGAAACGGCCACGTTGCCCGACAGGTTGTCGAACAGCACTGTTACTTTAGAAAACGATTTCAGATGCTCGTCGCGGGTGTCGGACTTGGTGGCGTTGATGGTGGCCGAGGCGGTGCTGTTAACACGGCAGCATTTGGCCATGGGACCATAATGTCCGTGGTTGCGCGACACGGTGCTGTCGCCATACGAGGCGTAGCGGGTGAAATCGCCGGTGGCGTACTGGCTAACCGAGGTACAAGGTATCGTCTGCGAGAAAGGCAGGAGTCCCGCCCCCGCTCCGCCGAAAGTCGCCTGCATATAGGCACGCAGCTCATCGCTCATGCGGTCCATCTCAATCTGCGAATCGCCGTAGTGCAGTATGCGCACCACCTTGCCCTCGGCAGCGGCGTTCTCGGCTCGGGCAAAGAAATCGTCGAAAAAATGGATGTCGCCGTCGGGAAGGGCAAAGCCCATGGTGCTGTCGGAGAAAAAATCGGCGTAATAACGCACCTTGTCCTTGACTTTGGCGTAGGTGGCGGCCTCGGCTCTTGTGCAACGCCGCTTGTCGATCTTTTCGATATCCACTTCCTGCTGATTGCCGCCTGCCAATACCGCACTGATAGAGGGCATACGCAGCTTTATCCCGGCAATGGTTATGCCGTCTTTCGGAAACAGAAGGCATACAACACCCAACACCGCAATAACTGTAACCAAGAACAAAACCGTCTTATACGACTTCATTAAATGTGAATAATCTACTGATTTTTAATAATTTACAAACAAACACCTTTCGGCATTGCGGTTGCAAAGATACGAAAAAAAATTGTCATTTGAAAGGCTTTTGGCTATTGCAGTGCATCATAATTATATGTTATTGTTACGGCAATAAAACCATCATAAAACCTATCCATTATTTGTTGATAATCAAACTTCAATTAATGCGGTATCCCCAAAAATAGTTGTTGTTGTGCGATTGTTTTCCAATGGAAGGAAAATACCATCGGCAACTCATTACAAAATATTGATATTTAATTTATTTATGTGATTGTTATGGAAAAACTCACCCTCTTTTTTGCATTGTCGAATAAAAATCGTAACTTTGCACTTGCAAACACCCAAACATCCCACACTGCAATGGACAAGATATTAGTTGTTGACGACGAGCAGGACCTTTGCGAGATACTGCAATTCAACCTCGAGAGCGAAGGCTACGAAGTGGACACCGCCAACTCCGCCGAGGAAGCCCTCGAAATGGTGGGACCGCAGCACTGCCTCATACTGCTCGACGTGATGATGGACAAAATGTCGGGCTACCAGATGATGAACATACTGCGCAAGGAACGCGGCAACGACATCCCCATCATTTTCCTCACCGCCAAAAGCACCGAAAACGACATGCTCACAGGATTCAGCCTTGGCGCCGACGACTACATTGCCAAACCTTTCTCCATAAAAACCGTGCTCGCCCGCGTGAAAGCCGTGCTGAAACGCTCTCAAGCCGACACCTCGGCCACCGCCAAACAAAACACCTCCAACACTCTCTCCGCTGGCGACATCAGCATCGACACCGACGCCAAACATGTGTTTGTTGACGGCAACGAGATACAGCTCACACGCAAGGAGTTCCTCATCCTGGCCATGCTTATGCAGTCGCCCGACAGGTATTTCACCCGTCAGGAGATACTCGACAAAGTGTGGGACGAGGACACCTTCGTCTCCGACCGCAGCGTTGACGTGCACATTACCCGCCTGCGCAAAAAACTCGGCAACGCAGGCAACCACATAATAAACCGCATCGGTTTCGGTTATTATTTCAAATACTAAAACCTGACTATTTTGAAGGACAAAAGACTGACATACAAGCAGAAAACAATCATCTACTTTGTCGCGGCTTTAGTGGCATACACTGTAGTTTTTGCCATTTTCGCCGACTGGGGCAAGGCCTCCACATTTATATTATACTTCGCCCCCCTGCTCATTTTCACCGTTATATTGATAATAATAGGTAACACCTCCGACAAACTGTGGTCGGTGATGGACATACTGAACAAATTTGTTGGCGATGCCGAAAAAGGAGCTCCCGACTACGACACGGTGCGTTTTCCCAACACCGCCTCCGGTGAGACGGGCAACAAAATCATCTTCTTATACAAACAACTGGAAAACAGTAAGTTGGAGATAATCAAGGAGAAAGACCGCAACCGCCAGATGAAACAGGAGATGACCAACAACATCGCCCACGAGCTGAAAACCCCCGTTACCAGCATACGCGGCTACCTCGAGACACTGCTCGGCGACAAGCCCCTCGACGAAGAGCGCCGCCACTATTTCCTCGACCGCTCGTACCAACAGACGCTACGCCTGTCGAACCTTATCAACGATGTATCGATAATCAACAAAGCCGAGGAATCGTCGGAGCTGTTCCCGAAAGAGGAGCTGAACGTCCGCCAGATAGCGCAGGAGGCCATCGACGAGCTTGCCGACGCCATCGCCGAAAAGAACATCTCCGTGACAAACGACATACGTCCCGACATCAACATCAACGGCAACCACAGCCTGATGTACAGCATTTTCCGCAACCTGATAGAAAACGTGGTGTCGTACGCCGGCGAGAACATCAGCATCGGCATGGAGTCGCACAAGGAGGACAAGGAGTTCTACTATTTCCGTTTCTACGACACGGGATGCGGCGTAGAGGAGCAGTACATCACCCGCCTGTTCGACCGTTTTGTGCGTATCGATACCGGCCGCAGCCGCAAAAACGGCGGTACGGGACTGGGACTGTCGATAGTGAAACACGCAGTGCTTTTCCACCAAGGCAGCATTGTGGCCAAAAACTCGCCCCAAGGCGGACTGGAGTTCTATTTTTCATTCAAGAAAACCGACAACAATCAGTAAAAACACTTTTGAACACGGATGACACGGATCTAACAGATTGATTTTTTGAATTTTATTCAAGCATGAATACAGATAAAACAAAATAGAAACCACCGATAATATGAAAACAGCCAAAGAAATACAGGACACCGTAAAGGAACTTTTTGAAAAAGAGAGTTTTATACAACAGCCCAAGGAGTTGTACGACCCCATCGACTACACCCTTGCCCTTGGCGGGAAAAGGCTGCGCCCCACCCTGCTGCTGGCATCGTGCGAGATGTTCGGCGGCGACATCTGTCTGGCGGCCTCGGCAGCCGTCGGCATCGAGGTGTTCCACAACTTCACCCTGCTGCACGACGACCTTATGGACAAGTCGCCGCTACGACGCGGCAAGGAGACGGTTTACCGCCGTTGGAACGAAAACATCGCCATACTCTCCGGCGACACCATGTTCGCCCTTGCCTACAGGTATTTCCTGCGGCAGTGGCACCCCAACATGGAGGCCATACTGAAGACCTTCACCGAAACGGCCATCGGCGTGTGCGACGGACAACAGTACGACATGAATTTCGAGTCCCAGTCCGACGTAAGCATCGCCGACTATATGAAAATGATAGAGCTGAAGACCGCCATACTCCTTGCCGGAGCGATGAAAATCGGCGCCCTCTACGCCGAGGCCTCCGAAAAGGACATCGACACGCTGTACCGCGCCGGCATCAGCATAGGACTTGCCTTCCAGCTGCAGGACGACCTGCTCGACGCCTACGGCGACGTGGCCGTATTTGGAAAACAGACCGGCACCGACATCAAGGACAACAAAAAGACTTACCTCTACCTGAAAGCCCTGCAGGACGCCGACAGCACACAACAACAGACACTGCGGCAACTCTTCGCCACCACCCCCGAAAACCCCGAAGAAAAGATAAAAACCGTCATCGGGATATACAACCAACTGAATATTAAACAGAAAGTCGAACAAGAGATAGACCGTCTCTTCGACGAAGGTCAAAAACTGATAAACGCCATTTCGGTTGGCGAAGAACGGAAAACGACTTTAAAACAGATTATAAACCAATTACTTGGACGTAAAATTTAAAACAAAACAATTATGGCAAAAAAAATAACAGCAATTTTAATTATGTGCGCAGCACTGTTCAGTGCATCGCAAGCCCAGAAAATAGAGAACGGCTCGAAATGGTGGGACGGCTACGCCCTCTGGACGGCCACCTGCGAAGGCAACAGCATAGTTATGAACGGCGAAGAGCCCAACGGCGATATGGATTTCTTCCAAATCTACAAACTCGACGGCAAGGACGAATATGCTTTCACAAGCGACCGCCCGTATTTCAACAAATTCAACGCCGACCTCAGCTGTACGCTGAAATATATACGCAAGGACGGTATGTATTTCATTGCCGTGCGTAATAAAAAAGGCGAGACTGTGTGGATTTTCGTCCTCACCCCCGACAATCTGGAGAACTGCACGGCACAGCAGAAGGCCTTGGAAGGTGAACTGCCAAGCAATCTGCTCTGCAACACCCTGCTCAACGCCGCTTATCTCGACTTTTTCTCGAAAGAGGAGCTGAGGCTGATGCGCAACGAAATCCTCGCCCGACACGGCTACAATTTCCAGTCCAAAGACCTGAAAGACTACTTCGGCCAAAAGTCGTGGTACAAACCGGCCAAAAACAACAGCGGCATCAAGTTGAACATTATCGAGCAGACCAACGTGGAGCTGATAAAAACCATCGAAAACATAAAAGCATCCATAAAATAAACACCCCAAAAACAATATGAAAAGACTGACATTACTCACCGCGATAGTGGCCGGATTCTGCCTGACCTGTTGCCACAGCAACCAGCAGGGAAGCGCCGATGCCGACAGCATCGACAGCATGGCAGCCACCGAAAACCTCGACATAGAGCAGCCACCGCAACGCGACGAATTCCGTTTTGTGGCCTCCTTTACCAAAAACAGCGACGGACAATACGACTGGATAATGGTGAAAGGCTACGTGGGCAACGACGAAAGTCCATATTTCGAACAGGACCACTGGCTGATAGCGCCTTTGGACGAAAACCCCTCCGCCGAACAGGAGAAATGGATAAACGACAAAACCGACATCAATTTCGACGGAACGCCCGACCTGCTTATCTACTTGGGACTGAACGCTGTAGGTAGAGTGTCGGAGTTTTACGACGCATACATCTGGAATACCGAAGGAATGTATTTCGAAAATGTGAAAGGTTTCGACGGCATCGCCAACCCCGACATCGACGCCCGCACCAAGTCGATTACGAGCGTCTACCGCTCGGGAGCCAACGAGATAACTGAAGAGATATACAAATGGAAGAACGGAAAACTCGAACTCACAAAAACATCAACCGAAAAAATTAGCGACGATGAAGATTAAAAACATACTCTTGGCAATTGCGGCCACGGCCTTTGTAGCCGCCTGCCACAACGGACAACAGCCCGCCGCAAGCACCGACGACACCCTGCTTGCCGACGACACCCCCGAAGAAGTGGTGGACACCACCCCCATGCCCATGTTCCTCTACTACCACAATCCCGACAATATGCAGGTGGTGTTCTGGATAAGCCTTGCGAAACCCGACGAGCCCAACGCCAACTGGGACTTGCAGCAACGCACCCGCCGCATAGCGTCGCAGTACACCAAACTGCTGCTGCCCAACGGCAAATTCGCCGACGTCAAGTTCACTGGCGAGCAGACCAAGGACCCCGACGGCGGCGACCTCGAAGTCTTCGCCCTGCACCACGACTACGCACCATCGGCAGGCCTGAACTACGCTTTCGAGAATAAAAAAGATGCCAAAGCCATAAAATACGGCGGCACCATGCTAGTCCTCGTCACCGACGAATACCTCGAATCGCACAAGATGCTTGCGGTAAAAGACCTCTCTTCGCGGCAGAAAAAGATGCCAACCACAGTGGTGAAAAAACTGGAGGAACAGTACGGGATGAAAGCCCTCCGTTCCACCGTTACCAGCGAGTTCGATGGCGGATACAGCTTCGGCTCGGTGCAGTTCAAACCCAAAGGCGGCAAAGTGCTCGCACTGCAGGTGCTTGCCTGCGGCGACAGCGTATATTCCATCGAAGAATGGGGAAATTACGACAAAACCGAAGGCGCCACATGGAATGTCGATGACGGCGGCGAATACATACCCAGCCACATACTTGCAGCCTTCGAAGGTCCCAACGGCATCGACATCTGTTTCATCCACGGAGCACCCGAAAGCACCGTAACAGGCTGGATGACACTGCGCGACGGGCAGTTCGAGAGTTTCGAGATGGGAATGTTCTACAACTATATCGACGAGCCGATGCCTTTCTGGAAGAAAGACCTCGCCAAGCTGCAGAAAATCCTCGAAAAACACGACCCCGTGTTCAAAAACGTCAAAATGACGAAATGGACATACGTGTGGATCGACAACGACGACGAGCGCGAGATATGGCTCCGCTCCGACGACGAGGAGTACGGCGCCATCTTCGCCCTCAAAGGCGAGCCACAGCTGCTCTGCACCGAACAAGGCAGCAACAAAGCGCGGCTCTACGAGGGCGCCGTGAGCGTCACCGGCAGCTGCGGCAGCGGATGTTTCAACATGGAGGTGGTAACCCTGAAAGACAGCCGCAAGTCCCGCCGTCTGCAAATTTACCGCCTCACCGCCCCCGACAACAGCATCACCGAAGAGGAATACAAACTCGACGGCAAAACCACCGACAAGGCTACCGGAGAGCAGTTCCTGCAACAAGCCCTGAAACAGGAACATTACCTTAAGAACCCAAGTTTCAACGTATTTAATAACTAACACATATTTTGTTATGAAAAAAATAGCGATAACCCTGATTATGCTTGTCGCGATAAGCGTTCAGGCACAGACCATCAAAAACGGCACCTCGTGGTACTCGGGATGGATAAACTTCACGGCACAGACCAAAGCCGGCGGCAAAATACTGATGGCCGCCATGGACGAAGGACAGGAACTGGAATTCACCCTTACGCCGATAAAAGGCAAAGCCGGCGAGTTCACAATCTCCGACGGCGTAACTGAGGGGGCCATAAACCCCTACGAGTTTGCCAAGACAATAAAACTCAAATCGAAGGACGGTCTGGAAGCCATCTGCTTCTACAATGCCGACGGAGGTCTTTTCGGCGTGATGGCCAAAGTAGGACCCAACGACGAAAGCACTGAAATAGCAATCAACCAATGGATACGGCAGCACATAGGCACCTACAAATCCAGCGACGGCCGCATCACCCTCGAATGGAAACACAACGTTATGGTGGTTAACGACATAAGCGCCCACTACACCGTGGAGACCTTCAACGGCCATGTCAACGGAGCCATCTCCATCAAAGGCGGCGAGCTGGACGGACTCTGGGGTGTGGAACCCACACTGCAGGGACTGGAGATGTATCCCGTAAAATACGACGAATACGGCATGCTCACACGCACTGGCGACATCAAGACCTTCACCGAGAGCGACCCACACACCGGACGTTTCGCCTACGCCAGCACCATACTGCTCAACGACAAATGGTTCACCCATTTCGGCAAATACACCCTGCGGATAATGCGCAACGAGATAATGGCACACCACGGATACACTTTCCAATCCAAGGACCTGCAGCAATATTTCAACGACGAGCAATGGTACAAAGCACAGCCCAACGCCAAGATAAAACTCTCGCTCGTGGAGGAACTGAACATAGAAATGATAAAATATGCCGAAAGCAACACCGAAAAAGACTATTGACACTCCCCACAAACAAAAACATAGGCAAACAATACCATATTTAATCGTTAATTACGCCACAAAAGGCGTTGGACTAAACGGCTGTAAAACAAAAGGATAACAAAGCAACAATCAAAAAAACGAAAAAAAAAACAAAAAATACTTTGTTTGTTGAAAATATATTGGTATTTTTGCACCATAAACCAACAAAGAACAAAAAAAAGTAACAATTTAATAATTAACAAATTAGATTATCATGAAAAAAGTAATCGCATTACTGTCGATAGCAGGATTATTGACATTTATGAACGTAAACAGTGTTAGCGCACAAGGTAAAAACGCAGCCAAAGACGACAAAGCTGCTGTAGAACAAGCCGACACAACCGCTGCAAAAGCCGACACAGCAAAAGCTGAAGAAGCCGCCCCGGCACAAGACGTCAAAGCCGACAATGAAAAGGAAAGCAAATCCTTCCACCAAGTATTGAAAGAAAAATACATCCAAGGTGGTGCAGGCTGGATGACCCCCGTGCTTCTCTGCTTGATATTCGGTATGGCACTCGTTATCGAACGCATTATTTACCTGAATATGGCTACCGCAAACGTTAAGAAACTCCTCTCCGGTATCGAGGACAATGTTTCTAAAGGCGACTACAATGGAGCCAAAGAACTTTGCCGCAACACCAGAGGTCCTGTGGCCAGCATCTTCTACCAAGGTCTGGATCGCGTTGACGAAGGTCTTGAAAACGTTGAAAAAGCCATCACATCCTACGGTGGCGTACAGATGGCACGTCTGGAAAGCAACCTTACATGGATTGCCCTGTTCATCGCCCTTGCTCCTTCCTTCGGATTCTTGGGAACTGTGATCGGTATGGTACAAGCATTTGATGATATCGAAGCAGCCGGTGATATCAGCCCGACCGTTGTGGCTGGTGGTATGAAAGTGGCTCTGTTGACAACAGTGTTCGGTCTTATCGTAGCTATCATCCTTCAGATATTCTACAACTATATCGTTAGCAAAATCGAAAGCCTTGTAAACCAAATGGAAGACGGTTCCATCACATTCATGGACATTTTGGTAAAATACAAAAGATAATAGTGTAAGGACGAAAATAATTAAGTATTAACCCTTTAATCCTTAAACTGTTATGCAAAACAAAACAAATAAAATTATATTATTTGCGTTATTAGGCATTGCCCTTATCGCAAGTGTGATTACCATTATTTTTGCGGCAAAAGTCACAGCGGCAAAAAAAGTAATCGTTGACGAAAATGAATATAAGGACGACTACTTTTTCAGAGTGATGACAAATACCGAAGAAGTAGTACCCGATGCAATCCAAGAAGCTGCACAAACCGCAAGATCGGCAAACAAAATATTCAACATATCATCCACGATATTGTACATTCTTGTCGCCATCGCAATTATAGCTGCATTGGTAACATTTTTCAAACTTTGGTGGACAAAGAGACAATCTTTCATAAAGACGCTCCTTGTCGCAGCAATATTGTGTGTGATATTCTTTGTTGCTTGGCTTGTTTCCAGTGGCACAGATGTACCGGACACCATGCTCCAAAAATTCGATATGACCCAGAGCGGTTCCAAACTTGTGGGTGCAGCCAGTATTTCGGTTTACATCCTCTTTTTCGCCTCGCTTGTATCAATTATCGTTACAGAGGTAATAAAATTATTTAAAAAGTAAGTATTTATGGCTAAACGATCAACACCCGGATTAAATACCAGCTCAATGGCGGATATATCCTTCTTGTTGCTGACGTTCTTCCTTATGACGTCGTCAATCAACACGGATATGGGTATTTCGAGGAAGTTGCCGCCACCAAAAGATGAGAACAAGAAGGAAGAGGTTGATATCCACAAAAGAAACATCTTTGTGGTGAAAATCAACAGCCACGATGCTCTTCTCTTCGACGGAGAAATTGGTGACATCAGAGACCTCAAGACCCGCGCCAAAGACTTCTTGGGCAACCCCAACGACCTTGAGAACCTGCCCGAGAAGATAGAAATGGATATTCCGTTGCTGGGTTCGTACAGAGTCTCCAAAGGAGTTATCTCCCTGCAAAACGATAGGGGCACGTCGTACGATATGTACATACAGGTGCAGAACGAGCTTACCGCCGCTGTTAACGAGATGCGCGACGAACTGTGCCGCATCAAATTCGGCAAATCGTACAACGACGCCGAAAAGGAGCAGAAGGAAGCTATCGACAAAGCAATACCTGTGGCCATATCTGAAGCCGAACCCACTAAAATAGGAGGAAACAACTAATGGCACGATTCAAGAAAAAAAATGACAAAGGCACTCCCGGTCTGAATATGGGATCTATGTCCGATATCATATTTATGTTGCTGTTCTTCTTCATGGTTATCACCACTATGAGACAAAGCTCACTGATAGTGAAAATAACCGTTCCTCAAGCCACTGAAGTACAGAAACTGGCAAAGAAATCGCTTGTTAGCTACATCAACGTGGGTGTACCTCTGGAACCGCAGAAATACGGCTCCGAGCCACGTATCCAGCTCAACGACATGATTGCCGAAGTTTCGGACATCGCAGGTTTTGTGGAAACCGAAAGAGCAGGTCATCCCGAGGACGAACGTCCTTTCCTTTCAACAGCTATCAAAGCCGACAAGGATGTTAGGATGGGTACCATTTCCGACATCAAACAGGAGTTGCGTAAGAACGGAGCCTTCAAACTTATTTACACCACCTCGCGCAGAGCTAAATAAGTACGCTCCTCTACACTACAACAAAAAGGCAAAGAACGTTACGCTCTTTGCCTTTTTTTGATAGACACACACACCAATCACCAACTACTATTCACTAATCACCAATCACTAATCACTAAAAAAAGTGTTCCGTTTCAAGAAATTTGCCGTCAACGACGAGGGTGCCACAATGAAAGTGGGCACCGACGCCGTGCTGCTCGCCGCCCTTGCCGACAGTGACGGATCCGCCTCCATCCTCGACATTGGCTCCGGTTGCGGTGTGGTGGCACTTATTATGGCACAACGCAACGCCACCGCCTTTATCCACGCCGTGGAACCCGACAAAAGCAGCGCTCTCTGCGCACTGCGGAATTTCGAGGCCTCGCCGTGGCACGACCGGCTTACGGTTTTCGAAAACACCGCGCAACATATAGCAAGCACCACGCGGCACACCTACGACTGCATTGTGAGCAATCCGCCCTATTTCTGCCGCTCGCTGAAAAGTCCTTCGGAGAGACGCAATATGGCACGCCACAGCGACTCCCTGCCTTTCGACGAGCTGGCAGCCGCCGTGGAGGCTCTACTCTCGCCAGAAGGCACTTTCACCGCCATACTGCCCTGTCCCGAGGCTGACGAATTTATAGCCACGGCAAAGGGACAAAATCTGTTTTGCCAGAAAGAGATACTGATTTTCAGCAAACCGCAAGGCAAGCCCCTGCGCAAAGTGTTTGTCTTAGGACGAAACGCCACCGCCATGCCCGCCGTTTCGCAACTGGCCATCTACGACAACAACGGCCAGTATTCGGAGCAATACCGCTCGCTTACAGCCGATTTGTACCTATGGGAAAGTTGAAAATTGAGAATTGAAAGTTGAAAGTTTGTTTTAGGTGAAGGCGTGAAGGTGTTGAATTGTTTAGTTGTTTATTTGTTCAACTGCACACTCAAAACTGCAAACTGCAAACTTTTACGATTGTCCGAACATCTGAATATCGGAACAGCCGAACATCCTTTTATTTAGTTTTTCTTCCTGTCTTTCGACTGGGCTTTCTTGCCTTCGGGGGTGAGCTTGATGCTGCGGATGCCTTTCTTGGTGCGGATTACCACGTGGAAGGGCTTGGCAAGCACGTCCTTGGGGATGATGATACGTTTGCCTTTCTTGTATTGGTCCACGGTGAGGACGCTCTCGCCGTTGTCGTCGAGGATTTCCACGTTGGCCACAGGGCTCTCGAACGACACGCTGATGTAGCCCTCCTCGAGGTGCGGGATGATGGACACCTTCTCAGTAGAGGCGGTCTGCGGCATAGTTACCACGAAGTTTTTGCCCAGCTGGAACGACGACACGCTGCTGAACGAGTGTTCGGCGGGGGTGAACTCTTGGTCGTGGATGATGGGTTTCACCGAAATTGCCGTGCCGTTCTTCACGTCGATGCGGTAGTTGCCCTGCGCGTCGGTTTTCACTTTCTGGTTGCCAGCCTGCACTGTTATGTCCTTCATTCCCTGTCCGAAGTCGTCTACCACACGTCCGGCTATGGTGAAGCCCGAAAAACAGGTGATTCCGTAGAAATCGGTGCCGAACCATTTGTTGTTATTGTCGTCAATGGTGATGTTCTGTATGACGTTGGAGGGAAGCGGGCTGTTCTTGGTGGTGTAGGTAACCCAGAATTTGCCGTCGAAAGCGGTGACGCCCTTGTCTGTTGTCATCCACAGCACGCCGTTTTTGTCGAAAGCGAGGCTATTCACCTGATTGCTGGGGATGCGGCTGTTGCCGGTGTTGTAAACCTCCCAGTTCTCGCCGTCGAAGGAGCAGAGGCCGTTGAGGGTGGCCATCCATTTCACGCCATCCTTGTCGATAGCAATGCCGGGGACGATATTGTCGGGCAGGGGACTGTTATTGGGGGTGTAGTTTTTCCAGTAGCCGTCCTTGTCGAGCACCGAGACACCGGCGTTGGTGCCTATCCATTTGTTGTTCTGGTTGTCGATGGTGATACAGAGGATGAAATCGCTGACGAGGGTGCTGTTCTTGGTGGAGTAGAGATCCCATTTCTTGTTGTCGTAACGCACGAGGCCTCCGAGAGTTACGCCAATCCATTTCACGTCGTTCTCGTCGATGACTATGGTGCGGATGAATTTCATTTTCAGGCGGCGGGTTTCCGTCTCATGCTCTTTCCAGTGTGTGCCGTCGAACTCGATAACGCCGTGGTCGTCGGTGCCCACCCACAGAATACCTTTCTTGTCGATGGTGAGACAGTTGACAAACTGGCCTTTCAGCTTTTTGTTGAACATGGCGTAGTCGGTCCAGTTGTTGCCCGAAAACTTGTTCAATCCTTCGCTGGTGCCTATCCATTTGGCGCCTTTGCGGTCGGTGGCGAGGGCAAGCACGGTGTTGCCGTTGATGTCGCTGTTCTGGGTGTTGTACACGTTCCATACCTGTGCGACAGATATCATTGACATACAAATTGTTACTGCGAAAATTGCTATTTTTTTCATCGGATAGGATTTTATATTACTTACTTCTTCCCCACACTGCGTTTTGGAATTCTCCGCTTCGCTATCAAAACAGCCACTGGCTGTTTTTTCATGGGGGTTATTAAAATGATGTGTCTCCGACACATTATAGGTATTTTTTTGTTTGATCATCTTATGTTTTATGTTTTTCTTTTTTTGCTGCGGGAAATAATATATTGTTGAGTATCAAACGATAACCGGGAGAGTTGGGGTAGAGCGACAGGTCGGTGGGTGGGTCGCCGACATAGTGTTGGTAGTCCTCAGGGTCGTGTCCGCCAAGGAAAGTCCAAGTTCCTTTGCCCATGCTTCCGTGCAGGTAACGCACCTCGTCGAGGGCTTTGTTTTCGGCAAGGATTATCACGTTGGATTTCACGAACTTGCGACGGAACGCCGTGGACTGTCCCATAAACCCTTTGATGATGCGCGAGTGGTTCTGCGTGAGCATGGTGGGCACCCAGTCCCATTTGGCGGAGAATTCGAACAGGGTGAAAAAGTCGTTCTGCTCCGACACCTTGCCACGACGCTGGTACTGACTAATGTCGATGTCGGAGATTTCGTACTCCATGGGGTCGGTGACGATATGGAAATCCTTGAAAGCGAAAGTCTTGGAGTAGTCGAGTCGCTGCTGTGCGTCGGGTTGCATAGGGTCGCCGTCGAACATCGTCTCGCATATGTCCACCCCTTCGGCGGCGAGGGCCACATCGTAACTGTCGGGAGCCGAGCACATTGCGAAGAGGAAGCCGCCGCCCATCACGAAATCGCGGATCTTGTGCGCCACGGCTAGCTTCAGCTGCGAAACCTTTGCGAACCCGAACTCGTTGGCGGTGGCCGTTTGGGCTTTCACGTCGTCGACATACCACTGTTTGGAGCGGTAGCTTGCCCAGAACTTGCCGAACTGTCCGGTGAAATCCTCGTGGTGTAGGTGCAGCCAGTCGTACATCGGCAGAACACCGTTCATCACCTCTGCGTCATAAACCACGTCGTAAGGGATTTCGGCGTAGGTGAGGGCGAGGGTGACGGCATCGTCCCACGGCAGTTTGTTTTTCGGTGAATAGACCGCAATCTTCGGGGCTTTCTGCAGCTTCACGGCGTCCATATTCACGGCGGGGTCGGCAATGGAGGCGAGGATGTTGGTGGCCTGCCCTTCGGCGATGATTTCGCAGGTGACGCCGCGCAGACGGCACTCGCGTTCGATGTTGTCGTAATGGCCGAGCAGGAAAGCCCCCCCGCGGTAGTTGAGCAGCCACGTAACCTCCACATCGCGCTGAAGCACCCAATACGCTACGCCGTATGCCTTTAGGTGGTTTTTCTGCACCTCGTCCATAGGTATAAGCATCTGCGTGGCGACGCATCGCACCGACAGAAACATAAGGCATATTATGACGACAATTCTTCTCATCGCACCTATAACGGAGAAAAGCCCGTAATAGTACGTGACTGCGTTTTTTTAAATCGAAAGTCCATATTAGTGGGCAGTTGTCAGTATTAAGGGGGCAGTTGTCAGTTGTCGGTATTCAGTTGTAGGGACACACTGCGGGGGTCGAATCTGAAAATACACACCTTAGAACAAAAAAAAGGGCCGCACACAGTGCGGCTCTAAAATTTCAACTTTCAATTTTCAACTGCAAATACCAGTCGTTTGTAGTTTTCGTCGGTCCATTTGAGCAGCATGGCCTTGAAATCGTTGTATTGCGCAACTGGGATCTCCGACTCTGTGAGGGAGAGGCTGCGCACCACCTCCAGTTTGTTGTCCTTCTGCACCATTTTTATCTGCATATAGCCGAAGGGTTTGTTCACGGTTACGTCGATGGGCTTGCCCACCCAACGTACGTTTTTGGGCAACATAACGGTGTATCGGTACACCTCTTTGGCGGTGCCGCATACCAGAGGCGCGGTGCGTTTGCCTACAAGAAGTCCGGGCATCATGCCGAAGACTCCCAGAGGCCGCTCGAGGGTGAGCGAGTAGTAACCCTCGGCAAGCTGATGGAGTTCCACATCGCCTTTCTTGCCGCTGCATTTCAGCGTCTTACCTTCGGCGGTGAGGATGTAGTTGTCATCTACAGACACCAACTTGGTGTTGAGGCTCTTGCCCACGGGTTCCAACTTACCAGAGTGTGTGGCAGTAAGTTCGTATTTTTGGTCGAGCCAATCGAAGGTAACATATTCCGACTGCGGAAAATAGAAATCCTTGCCGTTGCATTTGAGGGTGTCGTAGCGGAAAGCCACCTTTGACTGGAATCCCGCCAGTTGCAGCAGACCGTTGAGCAAAAGCGTCTTTTCAAAGGCGTTGCCGCAGTTGGCGTTCCACACCTCGCCGGCATTGCGGAAACGCAGACCCGTTTGGGCAAGGCTGATGTTGTTCAGACGGAGGTTGCGGACCACATGTTCGTTGATTTTCTTGGCTTTGTCCAGCTCATCGCCGCTAAGGCCGGCCACGAAATTGCCTGCCGTTGTGGGCAACGAGAAATCGGTGGGCAACATGTTGTCCATTTCGTCCATTGTGGAGAGAAACAGCACGGGGTACAGCTTGTCGGCTGCAGGTGCGTAAGGCTCGGCTGTTGTCTGCGGCAGGCTGGTGCCGGTCCAAGTGAACTGGCTGCCGACTTGTTTCAGAGCCACCTTCGACGACGGGTTTTTCACAGCATAATTCAAATCGCGTGCCGACGGAACTTTCACCGACACCACATATTTCGTCACGGGAGCGTCCTCGGCAAAGACAATCTTGTCGAGAAGAACACCCGGTTTCGAGGTAATGGTGTAGTCCAGCACTATGGTTGCGCCTTTTTCGAGGGCAGTGTGCACCACCACCATTTCGCGGAAAGCGTTGTAATAACCGCAGTCGGCGCAGGCCGAGGGCAGCTGCTCCACAAAGGCGTTTTTCGGGGCGTCGACCCGTGAGCCGTCGGCACGGAGGGTGTAGGCCTCGTTTATCTTAAGTGTTTGAAATTCGGGGCTATACACTATAAAACTTTCGCCATAGACGCTGAAAAAAGCGCGTTGAGAGTTAAGTTTCAGCTCCTTGCGAAAATTATAGACCATATTGCCGTCGGATTTAATCTCGTATTTACGGCTGAGGAGTTTGTATTCGGCGTCGGGCTGCTGGGCCATCACCAAAGCCTCGGCGGCGAACATCAGTATTGCAAGAAAAGTCGTTATTTTTTTCATCGTCATATCCTCCTTTATTTAGCGTTTTTAACGAAAATCAGTTCATATAAGGAAAAATTCTGCTGGGCCATCACCGCGTTGCGGAAGTCGCTCCAGTCGGAGACTTCGTAAACACGTTTGCCATACGAGGCTTTCTGCTCGAAAGTGAGGCTGTTGCCCTGCAGGGTGTAGCCGCCATCGTAGGTCACCGATTTGCCATTGACTTTCTGCCTTTCGGGCAACGGCGACTGCGAGGCAAATCCGGCAGGCAGTTTCACCGTCTCTTTCACCTCCAACAGCCGCGAGCAGCGGTCCTTGAAGGGATACAGACGTTTCTCCTCCTTGACGTTGACACCCATGTGTCCCATGGCGCGGCTGAACACGCCTTTGGCAAGCAACGGAGTGAAAATCAATTCTTTGTCGGAGACAAGTGCGTAGCCCGGGATGCGGTATTTGTAAGTCATCTTAACGGGCTGTTTCAGGTAAGTGTCGTTGTCGGTGTAGGTTACCGAAGTAATCTGCGCTTGCGGTGCCACGCGTGTTAGCTCCATCTCCACGTTGCGTCGCCACTCGGTTTTACGTGCCGAGAAAACGGAACGCACTGCGGCGTCGCTCTGTCCCTCGGCGGTGATGGTGAATTCGCCCACCAGAGTGCCGTCGGCCATCAGTTCCGACTTGCCGGTGATACGCACGTAGTGGTTCTCTGGTGCCGACACGGGAGTCTCGGCCAGATCGGCGCCCTTGGGCAATCCCATCAGGTAGCCCTGCTGCTGCTCGGCGCTCGACCACAGCTCCCTGACGTTGGGTACCCATGTGGGGTCGAGCAGCTGGTAACGGCCGTTGCGACGTTGCACCACGGTGACGCTGTGGTTGAACTGGTCGGCGGGGATGCGGTCGATGCGCTCGCCGGCCATCGTCATAGCGGCGTAGGCGTTGAACCCAGCGGTGCGCAGCATAGCTATCAGTAGGCTGGCTTTGTCCTTGCACACCCCGCAGCGGTCGGTGAAATTCATGGTGGCGTTGTGGAGGGTGTAGCCCTCGCCTTCGCCCATGCTTATGCCCGAGTAGCGCATATTGTCGGCCACCCAGTGGGTGAGGATGGCGATGGAGTCCTCCTCGCTTTTGGCGCCCACCAGCAGCTCACGCACTTTCTTCTTCAGCTCGGGGGTGGTGTTGAAACTGCCGTAGTCCTCGTTTACGCCGTAGAACCACATCGATTTGGCCTCCCAGTTGGGACTGGTGGAGAGCAACAGCTTGGTTTCCACGTCGTTGCTGGCAAGCATGGCAGGCTCGCGTTTTATGGGCATTATGTCGTTTTTGGTGAAAGTGTAGATAACACGGTCGCCGTCGAACGACTGTGCCGACGAGAGTTCGCCGTTATACACTTTGTATTGCAAGTTTTTGTTTTTCAAAACATTGACACGATACACTTTCTCTTTCACCGGCTGGCCACTCCAGAAAGGCACTATGTCGTAGAAATGGCCTTTCATAGGGGGGATGTAGCGGCTGTCGTCGTCGGCCTGCAGCAGTGCGTAGGTGAAACCTTTGCGGAATGTCCACACCTCCACGGCGTCGCCCGGGTCGAGATGTCCCACTTCGAGCATTTTCTGACTTGCGCCCCAGTAGATCATGCGGGCGGGTGCCACGTAGTCCATCACAGGGCCGGAGATTTCCGTGGCTTCGCCGTTGGCGCGGTACACCACCACTTTTTTAATCTCCACGTAAGCCGACTGCGGGTCGTAGTCGATTTTCACCACGCTGTTGGCCTTGGCGCCGGAGTAGTTGATGATTTTCACCAGCCGGTGGCTGTTTACGTAACTCAGTCCCGACTCCTCCATAAACACGTCGGTGCTGTCGAAGAGCGTAACCTGATTGTACGACTTGTACTTCTCGACATCGGTGTTTCGCACCAGATCGAAGTTGTCCTGTGCTTTGGCAAAAAGGCAAGAGCCGACCAAAGCCGCCATCAAAAACAATTTTGTCGCTTTCATATAATAATTTATTGATTTACAACGCTTTTAAAACAACAGAGTTGTTGATTATCATTTCACAAAAATACGTTTTTTTTGGCAAAAAAGGAAATCGGATTGGCTTTTTCGGGACAAAAAACCATTGCCGATGCCAAAATCATTTGGCGGTATGCATTTTTTTTTGTAACTTTACAGCATCATTTCACACTACTGAAATATGGACTTAAGCACTTATTTTGAGCCTGTTAGCCTCGAAGACCTCGGGCTGGAGCACAGCGATTTCTTTCCGCATATCAGCGACCGCATTGTAACTTACACTGTTGAAAACGGTTTCCCTGAGACAAAAAAACAGCATCTGGCCCTTCTAGGTGTCAACGACGACCGCCGGGCCGTGAACAACGCCGGCTGCAAGGATGCCCCCAACGAGATTCGCAAGAAATTCTACAACCTGTCGCTGCCCAGCTACGACATGAAAATTGTGGATTTGGGCAACATCGCCGCAGGCAGCACCGTGGAAGACACCTATTACGCTGTTACCGAAGTGGTTGCCGCCCTTCTGCACCGCAACGTAGTGCCGATAGTGCTTGGAGGAGGCCAGGACCTTTCGTTCGCCATCTACAAAGCCTACGAAAAGATGGGACAGATTATCAACATCTGCGCCATAGACCCGCGTTTCGACCTCGGTCCCGAAGACGAGGAACTCAACTCCACCTCGTACCTCAGCAAGATAATAGTGCAGCAACCCAACTTCCTTTTCAATTTCACCAACATCGGCTACCAGAGCTATCTCGTTGACAAGCAGTATGTGAAACTGATGAACGACCTCCATTTCGACGCTTTCCGTCTGGGAGTGGTGCAGAGCGAGCTCAACGAGACCGAGCCGCTTATCCGCAATGCCGATTTTCTGAGCATCGACATGGCATCGGTGCGTCAGGGCGACGCCCCCGCCAACGGCAACCCCACCCCGCACGGCTTCTACGGCGAACAGATGTGCACGATGACACGCTTTGCCGGCATAAGCGACAAACTGTCGTGCATAGGATTTTTCGAGGTGAACCCCAAATACGACATCAACGGGCAGACCGCCCACCTCGTTTCGCACGCCATCTGGTATTTCATCGAAGGATTTTACAGCCGCAAGTCCGATTTCCCGTACAAGGACAAGCACAACTACCGCCGTTACATAGTGCCCATGATTGGCGATGATTCGATGGAAATCGTTTTCTACAAAAGCAAAAAAAGCGACCGCTGGTGGATGGAGATACCCTGTCCGCAGGAACAGCAGGACAAATACGCACGACATCTGTTGCTGCCCTGCTCCATACGCGACTACCAGCAGGCATTGAACAACGAAATTCCCGAACGCTGGTGGACTTTCTACAACCGCATTGTGGAATAGACGGCTGTCGGGACATCGCAAAAACACTCTTTTTTTCACTTATTGTAAAAAGTGTGGGGGAACCACCTTGTGGTTTCTAATAATTTGTGTTATCCGTAATCATGATCACATGATAAATCACAAAACCATCCGTTAAATCCGCGAAATCTGTGGTCCAAAGAAATAATTAGAAGTCCCTACAAAATAAAAATCCCCTACTTTCGTTATTGTTTTCCAAAACCGACAAAAAATGAGAAAAACCCTGATTTTAGCTACAGCTCTGTTTGTGAGCCTCATGGCAAAGGCACAGCAGCCGCAGATAAACAACGACAAGGCTTTTGAAATATCCAAAAACCTCGAGATTTTTTCGGATGTATATAAAAATTTGCACCTCAACTATGTTGACGACCTCGAAAGCGGCAAGCTGATGAAAACCGCCATCGACGCCATGCTCGGCTCCCTCGACCCCTACACCAACTACATCCCCGAATCGGACATCGAAGATGTGAAACTGCAGATTTTC
The DNA here is from genome assembly GCA_016283745.1 of Bacteroidales bacterium. Lineage (GTDB taxonomy): Bacteria > Bacteroidota > Bacteroidia > Bacteroidales > P3 > UBA1219. Next base: position 21,722 of record JAEENM010000124.1, read on the forward strand.
GGACAGTACGGCGGCATAGGCTCCGTGGTGTCGCAGCGCAGCGACTATGTGATAATCTCCGAACCCTACGAAGGCCTTCCCGCCGCAAAAGCGGGACTCAAAGCCGGAGACAAGATTCTGGAAATCAACGGCGAATCGGCCAAAGGCAAAACGGTGTCGGACGTTAGCAGCATACTGCGCGGACAGGCAGGCACCTCGCTTACGATGAAGGTGGAACGTCAGGGCAAGACCCACGACATTAAGATAACCCGTGAGGAGATAAAGCTGAAGCCCGTGCCATACTACGGAATGGTGAAAGACGGTTTCGGATATATCAAACTCAACGAATTCACCCAGAAATCCAGCGACGATGTGATAGCCGCTTTCAACAGCCTGAAAAACAGTAATAAAAACCTGAAAGGCGTAATCCTCGACCTGCGCGGCAACGGCGGCGGACTGCTCACCGAAGCTGTTGACATAGTGAATATTTTTGTGAACAACGGAGAGCTGGTGGTGCAGACCAAAGGCAAGGTGCAGGAGAAGAACACCAAACACTACACCCGCAAGATACCCCTCGACAAGGACATCCCCGTGGCAGTGCTGATCGACGGCTACAGCGCATCGGCATCGGAGATAGTGGCCGGCAGCCTGCAGGATTTCGACCGTGCCGTGATAATAGGCTCGCGCTCGTACGGCAAAGGGCTGGTGCAAAACATCGTGGAACTTTCGTACAATTCGCAGATGAAAGTCACCGTCTCCAAATACTTCATCCCCAGCGGCCGCTGCATCCAGGCCCTCGACTACAGTCATCGCGACGAGAACGGACGTGCCGTGAAAGTGCCCGACTCGCTCAAGACCGCTTTCAAAACCCGCAACGGACGCACCGTGTACGACGGCTTCGGCATCGAGCCCGACGTGGAGGTGGAACCCGACTACATATCCAACATCTCGGTGGCACTGCTTCAGAAAAACCTTGTGTTCGACTACGTTACCGATTTCTACTACAAGCACAAAACCATCCCCTCCGCCTCCGAGTTCCGTGTTACCGACGAGATCTACAACGATTTCAAACAATACATCTCCACCAAGGAATACGAATACTCCACCGCCACCGAGAAGACGCTGAAAATACTGCGCGAAACGGCAAAAGAGGAGAAGTACCTCGA
>JAEENM010000013.1 GCA_016283745.1 Bacteroidales bacterium
TGGATGAAAGCGGAGTCCATCGCTTATGTGGACAAGCCTTTCTACAGGTATCTGATAAGACCCGGCTCGGTGACCACGACAAAGGACAGCTCGAAGTACCAGAAACGTCTTTCCACTTTCCGCAAACTGATGCAATACATCAAAGAAAACCGTCTTTACGAAGAATTCAAGGACGAAGTGGATTTCATCTATCTGAAAAAAGGGTATATGGCATCGGTTTTCAACTATGTGTCCAACTCGTTGGAACCGAAAACGGCCACACTCCGCGAGATTTACAACGAGTTGCTGAATCAGGTTCCGGATTATGACAAAAATCCCTTCTACAAGAAAAAAACATCCTTGCGGGTATTGATTTGGATGTTGCGACACACGCCGTGTACTGCAAAAAAAGTTATTGCGGTTTATGCACGCAAGAAAAACGTAGTGGTTTGATTTGTAATGTAAATATATAAGACTATGGATTTGATTATTGGAGCGGGAATTTCCGGTTTGAGCTATGCGGCCAAAACCCCCAACGATTATCTTATTGTTGAAAAGGACAATGAGATAGGTGGTTACTGCAAAACCATCTATTCCGGCGACTATGTATGGGATTATTCGGGGCATTTTTTTCATTTCCAACGACCTGAAATCAAGGATTATGTGATGAGCAGGTTGGACGAAAAGGATATTTTGAAAGTCCGCAAGTACACACAGATATACTACAAAGGCATTTATGTGGATTATCCTTTCCAGATGAACATCCACCAGCTGAACAAGGACGAGTTTATCGACTGCCTTTACGACATTTTCACCATCGACGACAGCACCGAGGTTACATCTTTCAAGAAGATGCTCTTTGCGAAATTCGGCAAATCCATTGCCGAGAAATTCCTTATCCCGTACAACGAGAAACTCTACGCCACCGATTTGGACAAACTGGATGTCGATGCCATGGGGCGTTTCTTCCCCTACGCCGACAAAGAACAGATTGTGAGGAACTTCAAAAATTCGACAAACCAGTCGTACAACTCGTTTTTCCTCTATCCGCGAAAAGGCGTTATCAAAATAGTGGAGTCCGTGGCGTCACACGTCGACAAATCCAAAATCCTTCTTGGCGAGAAACTTTTGTCGGTGGATATGAAAAACAAAAAGGCCGTTACCGACAAACGTACTATCGAATACGACAACCTTATTTCGACAATGCCGTTCCCCGTTTTGATGGACAAATGCGGTGTGGAGTACGACAAGGAGGTGTATTCGTGGAACAAAGTGCTGGTGTTCAACCTCGGTTTCGACAAAAAAGGACCGGAAAAACAGAATAACTGGATTTATTTCCCCGACAGGGAGCTCGTTTTTTACAGAGTCGGCTTTTATGACAATATCATCGGGCAGGACAAGACCTCGCTTTATGTGGAGATTGGTTTCGACCACGAAGCCCGCGACATCGACATCGACCAATTGCTCGACCGCACTTTGTCCGACTTGCGTAAAGTGGGCATAATAACGGACCAGAAACTGGTTGCCTCGCATCCAATAATGATGGACCCCGCATACGTGCATATCACTCAACGTTCGGAAGAGGACAAGGCAAGGAAAAAAGAGTTGCTCAAGCAGTCGGATGTATATTCCATAGGCCGTTACGGCTCGTGGACCTACTGCTCTCTGGAGGACAATATCCACGAGGCTTTCTCGTTGGCAAAAGCTGTTGCGGAGAAACAGTAATCCGGCTTCGGCTTTTGGAAGCAAAAAGAAAGGCGGCTCAACGGAGTCGCCTTTTATTTTGGTGTGACGTGCTTTAGAATACCACGTTGATGATTTTCTTCGGCACGAAGATGATTTTCTTGGGGGCTTTTCCGGCGAGCCATTTCTGCACGTCGGCGTTCTCGGCTATGATTTTCTCCACATCGGCGGCCGTGGTGGTAAGCGGCAGGTCGAGGGTGAAACGCATCTTACCGTTGAACGACACAGGGTATTTGCAGGTGTCCTCCACCAGATAGCTCTCGTCGCAGAGCGGGAAAGCGGCGGTGGTTACGCTGGTGGTGTTGCCCAGCAGGTGCCACAGCTCCTCGGCGATGTGCGGAGCGAAGGGGGCTATCAGCACGGTGAGCGGCTCCAGAACCTGACGTTTGTTGCATTTGAGGGTGGAGAGCTCGTTGGCGCAGATCATAAATGTGCTTACCGAGGTGTTGAACGAGAAACGCTCGATGTCGTCGGTAACTTTCTTGATGGTCTGGTGCAGCACTTTCAGCTCATCTTTGGTGGGTGCTTCGTCGCTTACGCAGAAATCGTTTTTCTCGGTGTGGAACAGTTTCCACAGCTTGCGCATAAAGCGGAACACGCCTTCGATGCCGTTGGTGTCCCACGGTTTGGCCTGCTCTATGGGGCCGAGGAACATCTCGTACAGACGCAAGGTGTCGGCGCCGTAGCGTTCCACAAGGTCGTCGGGGTTCTGCACGTTGAACATCGATTTCGACATCTTTTCTATCTCCCAACCGCACACGTACTTGCCGTCCTCGAGCTGGAACTGGGCGTCGGCAAATTCGGGACGCCAGGCCCTGAACTTCTCTATGTCGAGTATGTCGTTGTTTACTATGTTGATATCCACGTGGATAGGCATCGTAAACTCCTTACGTCCGGGGATGTTTTTGGAGATGAAGAGGGGGTAGGAGACGAAAGTGTCTTCCTCCTGCTCCAGCGCGGGTGTGAATTCGCCGTCGATGCAGGCTTTGATACGTTTTTCGATGTTGTCGGTGCCGTTCATCACGTCGCTTACGGAGATGAGCAGTATCTTGAATCCGCGTACAAGGGCGTATTCCTGATACACTTCGGCCAGTTTTTCGAGCGACTCTTTGCGTTTTATCTCGATGATGATTTTCTTGTGGTCGCTGTAGAAATCGAAACGACGTTTGCCGTCTTTGTAGTTGCGTTTGAAATCGGCACCGAGGCGACCGTCCTTGATCAGTTGCCATACAAGGTATTCGGCCATTTTCTCGAAGCTGCTCACGCGGTACACGAAATTGGAGCGGCCTTGTATCATGCCTTGGTTGATGAGTTTCTGGAAAGGCTCTTCCTTGACGCTCATGCCCATGTCGAACAGGAATTTGTTCCAAAAACGGCTGTAGATGAGGTGTCCGCTGGCGTGCTCGGCGCCTCCAACGTAGAGGTCCACGTTTTGCCAGTACTGCACGGCCTGTTGGCTGAAATACTCGTCGTTGTTGCGGGGGTCCATATAGCGGAGGTAGTATCCGCTGGAGCCTGCAAAACCGGGCATGGTGCTGAGTTCGAGCGGGAAAACGGTTGTGTTGTCTATCAATGTGTTGTCCACCACCTGCTGTCTTTCGGTGTCCCAAGCCCATGTGGTGGCGTGTCCGAGGGGCGGCTCGCCGGTTTCGGTGGGCAGTAATTTGTCGATTTTCGGCAGCTGCAACGGCAGTTTGTCGGTGGGTAGGGGGTAGGGCATGCCGTTTTTGTAATAAACGGGGAAGGGCTCACCCCAGTAACGCTGGCGGCTGAAGATGGCGTCGCGCAAGCGGTAGTTCACCGTGCGAGTACCGATGCCTTTCTCGTCGAGCCAGTCGATGACGGCTTTCATGGCGTCCTTCACTTTCATTCCGGTAACGAAACCGCTGTTTACCGAATAGCCTGTCTTGGCATCCATGCTCTCCGTCCATGTGGCGGGGTCGCTGGTAACGTCCTTTTCGAGGCTTACCACCTGACGGATGGGCAGGTTGAAATGGCGTGCGAAGGCGAAGTCGCGGCTGTCGTGGGCGGGCACAGCCATGATGGCTCCCGTGCCGTAGCCTGCCAGCACGTAGTCCGAAACCCAGATTGGGATGCGCTCCTCGGTGAGCGGGTTGACGGCGTAGGCGCCTGTGAACACGCCCGACACTTTCTTCACTTCGGCCTGACGCTCGCGTTCGCTGCGGTTCTTGGCCCAGTTGAGGTATTCCTCCACCTCTTTGCGCTGCTCGTCGGTGGTGATGTCCATAATCATCTCGTGTTCAGGACACAACACCATAAACGTGACGCCGAAAATGGTGTCGGGACGGGTGGTGAAAATCTCGAAACTGCCTTTGCCGTTCTCTATCTCGAAAAACACCGAAGCGCCTTCGCTGCGGCCTATCCAGTTGCGTTGTATTTCCTTGAGGCTGTCGGTCCAATCGACAAGTTCCAAGCCGTCGAGCAGACGCTGCGAGTAGGCGGTGATACGCAACGACCACTGACGCATCAGCTTGCGTTCCACAGGGTAGCCGCCGCGCACGGAGAGTCCGCCCACCACCTCGTCGTTGGCCAGCACGGTGCCGAGTTTCGGACACCAGTTAACGGGAATGTCGGCCAGATAGGCAAGACGGTAGTTCATCAAAGTCTGCTGACGCTCCTTTTCCGTAAAGGCGTTCCACTGCTCGGCGGTGATGTCGAGGGGTTCGCTGCAGGCGGCGTCGAGGCCCTGGGTGCCGTGTTTCGAAAGGCGTTTCTCCAATTCGCTGATAGGCAGGGCTTTGTTGGCTTTGTTGCAATAATAATGGTTGAACAGCTGGATGAAAGTCCACTGGGTCCATTTGTAGTAATCGGGGTCGCAGGTGCGCACTTCGCGGCTCCAGTCGAAGGAGAAGCCGATTTTGTCGAGCTGTTCGCGGTAGCGTGCGATGTTCTGTTCGGTGGTGATGGCAGGGTGCTGGCCGGTCTGGATGGCGTACTGCTCGGCGGGAAGGCCGTAGGCGTCGTAGCCCATGGGGTGCAGCACGTTGAAACCTTTCAGACGTTTGTAGCGGGCAAAGATGTCGCTGGCTATGTATCCCAGCGGGTGTCCCACATGCAGTCCCGCTCCCGAAGGGTAGGGGAACATGTCGAGGACGTAGTATTTTGGTTTGTCGGAGGAGTTTTCGCAGCGGTAGGTGTTATTTTCTCTCCAGTAGTTCTGCCATTTGCGTTCGATCTCTTTGAAATTGTAATCCATTGTGTTTTATGTCATTAAAAAAACAAGCGAGGATTGTTGCCGAATCCTCACTTGCTGTTATAGTTCGTTTAATCTTATCTGAAAGCTATTTCGCGTTCGATGATCTGGTATTTCTCGCCGTTGCGCAGTATGGTCTGACGCAGCCAGTTGCCGTCGTCGTCGTACTCGTAGATGTAGGTGTGTTTCCAGTTCACATGCTCGTCGTAGTTGAACGAGTGGATCTCGGTTACGTTGTCGTGTTCGTCGTAGTAGTAGGTGGTGAGTTTTATAAGGTTCTCGTCGTCGTCGTAGAAACGCCATTCGATACGGTTGCCGTTGCCGTCGTACTTGTAGTAGTAGGTCTGCTTGAGGTCGCCGTTGGCGTCGTAGAACTCAATCTGCGAGCAATTGCCGCTGCCGTCGTATTTGTAGAGACGTTTTTCGGACACGTTGCCGTTTTCAGCGTAATGCAGCTCTTCCACAAGGTTGTTGCCTTCGTATTTGTAGGTCTCGCGTTTGCTCATTTTGCCGGCAAAGAAAATGGTGCGCTCGGTGCGGTTGCCTTTGCGGTCGTTTAGGTAGGCTGTACGAGCCAGCAATCTGTCGGCTCGGTCGTATTCGTTCCAGCCTAGGGCGTAGCTGTTGCCGTCGAAATAAAATGAATACCAAGTATATACGTTGTTGCGGATATACACACGGTCGTCGAGGTTGCCGCGCTTGTCGAAATTGATGGAGTCGGTGCTATAGAGCTTCTTGGCATCGCCTTCCATATAGTAGGTGCGCTCCATTACATACACTATGTCGCCATGCAAGTTCATGCGTGTGAGGGAGTTGCGGAATTGTTTGCCGAATTCCACATTGCCCACGCCGATAATCTCGCACATGGTGCCTCCGCGCCATCCTGCGAAAGCGCTTACCGAAAGTATTGTACACAGTATGGCTGTGATAAAAGCTGTTTTTTTCATATCGTTGAGGTTTATTTTTTACTATCTTTCCGTTTTGTTTTATCCGAACAATACTTAAAATTAGCTACGAAGTAGCTGATATTGTGTGTGTTGTTGCGGTTTAATGTCATTTTTTGATTGGTAATATACCAACTTGCAAAAATACGAAAAATAATTGTATTTTTGAAAAAATATTTTTCGCAGGCAGTGTTTTTTCACGAAATTGGAGTGTGCGGAGTATGGAGTCTGGATTGTACTTGGTTATTTGCAATTCACTTAAATATTGTCATAAATCTCTTGTATTATCTTGTTGATACCCAAAAATTCGGCACAAGTTATTATTCCTCCAATGGTTACGCCGAGTATGCCGTGCGAGTTGATATTCTGTCCGGTCATAAAAAGGTTGGGAATTTTGGTGCGTTGCGAAACGTAGGTCTGGCTGGGGAAGTTTTTGTCGCGTATTATGCCGTACATCGAGCCTTCGTGGGTGGCGGTGTAGTCGCTGTAGGTGAGCGGCGACGATGTGTAGTACGACTCTATGCAGCTGCGGATGCCGGGGAACGACTGTTCGAGGCTTTCAAGAAGTTTATCGGCTTTTTGCTCCTTGAAATCAAGATACTCCTGTCCGCGGTGTCCCACACGGGTGCCTTCCCAACGTCGCACCTCGTCGAAATGCATATAGCCGATTAGCTCGGCACTCTGGGCATAGACGGGGTCTTTCTGGTGGCACTGGTGCATGAATAGGTAGCTCTGTGGCCATTTGCCGATGTCGTAATCATTTGATTTCCAGACATCGGGTAATTCGTAGAAATAGTAGTTGTAGTTGAGGTACGGTGTGGCGTTTTCCTTGAATTTGATATATACGGTGAAGTTGGAGATGGTGTTTTCGAGGTTCGACACACGTTCGCGGTATGCCTTGCGGATGATGTGAGAGTCTATCTTGCTGAGGGTGGCGTGCGGATGGACGTTGGAGACGAAGTAGTCGGCTTCTACTACCTCGCCTGTGGTCAGGCGAACACCGGTGGCGTGGGTTTCGTCGCAGAGGAATTTTTCAACTTCGGCGTTGGTACGCACCTTGCCACCGAATTTCTCAATGGATTTTGCCAAGGAATGGGCTATTGTGTCGCTGCCGCCGATAATACGGAACGCACTTTGTATGTAGAAGTTATGAATCAGAGCATGGACGTAGGTGGGTGTCTTGTCTTTTACTCCGGCATAGAGTGGCAGGTTGCCCGCTAAAACGTTCTGTAGCTTGGTGTTGGAGGTGGATGAGGCTATGAAGTCGTTGATGCTGGTTTTGATGTAGTCGGCTTCGATGAAGATGTTGTTGTTTATCTTGCGGAGGTTGTAGAGCGGCGAGGCGTCGGCAATTTCGCGCACCCGCGTGAGGTAGGTCTCTATGTCGGAACGGTTGTTTGGAAACTGTTGTGAGAGGGTGTCGGCAAAACGCTCGTAGCCGTTGGCGAACTTAAACGTCTCGCCTGCGAGGGAGATGACGTCGTAGCCCTCGGTGTCGAGCTGCTGCAGGGGGACAGTGTCGAGCAGACCGAGGTAGTTCCAAAAACGGTGCAGTATCTGGTTTTCGAGCATACTGCCAATGTAGTGCATGCCTGTGTCGAATTTCACGCCGCCGCGGCGGAAAGTCTGCAGGCACCCTCCTATCTGGGCGTTCTTTTCGAGGATGGTGACGTCGTATCCGTTCTTGGAAAGCACGTAACCGCACACCAGCCCTCCGAGGCCGCTGCCCACTATCACTATTTTGTTCTTATTCATCGGCATTGGGGTGTTCGTATTTCAAATTTTCCGGCACGCTGACGCAGTTGGCGGCGATGTCCACCAAATCGGCGTCGCTGTCGGTGGCCGTGATTTGCAGATTTTTCTTCACCAAGGCGGCAAGCAGCGCAAACTCGCCCTGACCGCAGTTGTCGATACGGTATTCGCCGTTGTCGGGCAGTGCGGCGATAGCCTCGCGGTAGTTGCCGTTCTGTCGCAGGTTCTTACGTGCCCGGCGTTCTATGTCGCGACCTTTATATATATAGTTGTGCAGCACGAGGTCGGCAAAATAGTCGGCGGTCTCGGTCTGCCTGCAAATCTCACTATATTGCTCTGTGTGATAGCGTCTCATTGTTTTGGCAATCTCGGCTGAATCCTTCTGCATCAGCTCGCTGTCGGCTGCGATGCGCGGCATCACGTACAAATCCACCTTGCCTTTGCGGAGCAGGAAATCCCTCTTGGGGAAAGCGTGGCCGATGCCGTGGATAATCAGCGGAAGCACGTCGACGCCGAGGGTCTTGGCCAGCTGGAAAGCTCCTTTGTGGAAACGCAGAATGTCGCAGGTCTCGGAACGTGTGCCTTCGGGGAACACCAGCACAGAATATCCGTTGCCTATCGCCTTGGCCACATGCTCCTCGCAGTTGTCGAAACCGTCGGACACGGGATAGAAATCGGCGTAGCGCAGTATCCAGCCGTAGAACGGACTGTTCCACATCTTCTTGTTAGTCAGGCAGATAATCTTGGGATGCAGGGCAAGGGTGTAAAGCAGGTCGAGGTGCGACTGGTGGTTGCAGATAATCACCGAAGGTTTGGAGAAATCCTCGCCGCCGTCGTTGTGGAGCTTGAAACTCACGCCCGGAAGCAATTTCACGCAAGTGGCGAGCAAAGCCCGTAAACATTTGTGATAGAATAACTTGTTCGCCGGCCGTTTGCCTCCGATAGTGATTACGAAAAATCCCCAGAAAAGCAGGAATATCGAAAACACCGAGAATACCATGAAAGCGAACACCGTTTTCAGCAGGTTGAACAGCGTTATGGGCATCTTGCGGTCCACGCCTTTGCGTTTGGTGAGCCAGCGGTAGATGAGCGGCGGGAAAATGTAGGCCATCAGCACCACGCAGAACATACCGATTATCGTTACTTCGGCCAGAGAGTGCATGGCGGGGTGTTTGGCAATAATCAGCGAGCCGATGCCGATAAACATAATGGTGGCCGACAGCAGCACCGAGTTTTTGTACGAGGCGAGCATCTTGCGACGGTAGGTGTATTCGTACATCATCCCTTCGGTGACGAAAATGGTGTAGTCGTCGCCCTGCCCGAAAATAAAGGTGGCAAGGATGATGTTGATGATGTTGAACCTTATGTCGAAGATGTTCATTATGCCCAGAATCCAAATCCAGCCCACAGCCAGCGGCAGAAACGACAACAGGCTGAGTTCCAGCCGTCCGAACGAGATGGTGAGGAACAGGAAAACTATGAAACCGCAGATGTAAAGCACGTAGTCAAAATCGTCGGAGAGGGCGTCGACCATTTTGTCCACAATGCTGGTGTTGTCCATAGTGAAGACCGCATCGTCCACATTGCCAAGACGTTGCGCCACAGCCTCGCGGTCGTTGCTCTCCATCAGGGTGTAAACCATGCAACGGTCGGGGTTGCTGCAGAGGTAATTACTTGCAAACGAGTTGATTATCGGTTCAAAATAGGTATATTCGTGAGTTTCGTGGCTTTTGCCGATGATGTCGAAGAAAGGTTGCAAGGCTCCTTTGCTGTAGCCGAGTTTCGCGGCCTCAGCCTCCACGTTTCGCACAAGGTCGTCGCGGCGGGTGCTCCAGAAAGTCTCCCACTGCTCCACACGTTGTTTCTGCAACTGTTGCGAAGGCACAAAACCGCCAATTCCCGACACCTTGACCACGGTGCTGTCGGCGGCCATACTTTCGATGACGGGCATCGCCGCCTCGTAGCCGCGCAGGGCCTCCTCCATATCCTTGCCCTCGGCCACACAGTACACCGACGGCACGCCGCTCTCGGTCTGGGCTATCAACTTGTCGAGCTTCACCCGCTGGTCGGGAGTCATGTAGTTGATTTTACTCATGTCCGACTCGAAAGCCGTCTGTCGGCTGAAATAATACAACGGTATGGTTATCAGCACTATGGCAAGGACGATGAATTTATTTTGTTCGAAACGGAAACCGGCCACCTTGCCGAAAACGAGCCTTGTAGAGGAGCGGTCCTGCCTATGGAACAGCGTTTTTCGGAACAGATGTGGCAAAAAGACAAGGACAAACAATATCGTTCCCACCAAAAGCAAGGCGGCGAAGAGTCCGAGGTCTTTCATGGCGTCGGAGCTGATGAACACGAGGCTCAGGAAGGCGCCCACGGTGGTGAGGTTGCCCGTAACGAGGGGCTCTATTATGTCCTTGATAGTCTGTTCCTTGCTGTATCCCTGCTGGTAATGGGCAAGGAAATGCAATGGGTAATTCACTGCTATTCCGACAATTATGGACCCCACCCCTATCGCTATCACCGACACGGTGCCTTTGAACAGGGCGAGGAAGGCCAATCCGAAAAGCCCACCGAAAATCAGCGAGAACACAATGATTATCAACGCTCTGGCATCGCGGAAGAAATACATCAGCAGGGCAAGGATGAGCACCAGCGCAAGGATGGTGGAGATGATGCTGTCGGTTTTGATGCGGTCGGCGTTCTCCACCGAAATCACGGCGGCACCGATATAATCCACTTTCACAGTGCCACCGAACTCTTCCTCCACCTCGTGGGCAATCTTATCTATCTGTTGCACAAGCTTTTTGTTGCCCGAAGTCTCGCTTACGGGGTATTTGGAGGTGACGGCCATTATCGCCTCCGTTCCCTCTTTGTTGAAAACGTACCCGTCGATGATTTCGTAGCTGTCGCCCATGGGGTTTCCGCCCCCAAGTTGCTGAAGCTTAGGCGATACGAAACCCAGCGGGTCGTTCACTATTATCTTTTTTGCCACACCGCCGGCGGGCGACAGTAGCACCTGCTTGTCGGCGGCAAGTGCCTGTGCTATCTTCTGCGGAGCGAGAAGGCTGTCGATACGGGCATAGTCGGCGCTGTCGAGGTAGTACGGCATGTTGGCCTGAACGAACCCCGTCAGCTCGAACACTTTCTCCTCGTCCACCTGATAGAAAACATCGGTGGTATGTTCCGCCACGTCGGCACTTTCGAAACGCTCGGCCAAACGGTCCACGGCTTCCATCAGCACTTCTTGGTCGGGCTCGCCCTGCGTGGCATACACGTTTATCATTATCTTGTTTGCCGCCCCAATGTTCTGATATGCATAGTTTTGGCGGTTGTCGTGTCCCTCCTGCGGTAGAAAACGGCTGATGTCCTCTACAAAATCCAGCCGCAGCAGACACAAGGCCATCAAAGCGAGCAATACCGTCAGCGCAACGACCATCAGCGGATGACGTTTGTCAAAAAAGGCGTATAGTCGTAGCAGTATATTTCTCACTTTTTCAGCAATTTAATCAGTTTTCGGATTCCCATCGACGGATAGCCGTAAACCACGGCCAGCAGGCACAGCACGGTGTTCAGCACGCTGATACGTGCGAAGTCGGCGGTGGGCCGGAAATGGCTCACGCGCTCCTCCTGCGGAGGGTAGTAAACGTTTATGGGACAGGATTTTATATCCACATTGCGCCAAGCGCAACGCACAAGTATCTCAAGCTCAGCCTCGTAGCGGTTGTTCAGCGGGTTGTGGCGACCGATCTTTTTCAGAGGATACACACGGAAACCCGTCTGTGTGTCGGGCAGGCGACGGGCGGTCTGCACCGTGAACCAGAAATTGGAGAAACGGTTGGCAAAGCTGTTTTTCGACGGCATATTGGGGTTGTCGAACTTGCGGCTGCCCACAACAAGACTCCCTTCGTCGGCGGCGTAGCAGTCGAGCATCGTGGGTATGTCCGAAGCGAGGTGCTGGCCGTCGGAGTCGAGGGTTACGGCAGTGTCGAAACCCTTTTGCAGAGCGGCTTTAAAGCCATGGCGCAGGGCATAGCCTTTGCCACGGTTTTTAGGATAGGAAACCACGGTAACTTTGTCGGACACCGTAGTAAGGTATTCGGAAGTGTCGTCGGTGGAGCCGTCGTTTACCACGATTATGTCGGGGATTATCGCCGCCACATCACCTATAACCGACGGAAGGGTTGCCAGATTATTGTAGGTAGGTATAATGGCGCAGGCTCTCATCGTCGGGGCATTTGGTGAATATCTCAATGTTTCTCGCAAAGCAGGCTTGCTTTAACAACTGTCGATTCGGGGTCGGAAATTGTAGCCTTGGCGGAATACAGCGTTTCGGTTTGTGCAACCAACTGTATGTCAAAGGTAAACGCCTTGCCTTCGGCCGGAGTCATAAGGTTCAGGAATTTCATATTTTTCACCGTCGGGATGCGGATTTCGCCGCCAACGACCTCGGTAACCAGCTGACGGACAATCTCTAAAGTGCAAACGCCCGGGACAATGGGTTTGTCGGGGAAATGCGCCTTAAAAATGACGTGGTCCATACGGAACACTATCTCGCGACGTATGTGCAGCGGGTCAGTATCGTAGGTGCCGACAATGGTGTAAAAACTCCCGTCTATCATAGCAATTATTTGAGGTTAAACATTTTATCATCGATGGAGGCATTCACTTTGTGGTTGCTGAAAGTGATGGTGGTGCTGTCGCCCTCCTTTTCGTTCATAAACATCTTCACGGCAACCATCTTTTGTTTGTCCAAAGTCAGTTCCAGATGGTTGAAAAAGACTTTCAGACGGCGGTTGGCGGGTGTCAGCTTAATCCAATAGGCATTGGCGCCGACATAGAACTCGCTCTTGAAATTCTTGCCGTCGTCGAGTTCCCTGCCGCTCACCACGCCGGTAATCAGTGCGGCCATCTGACGGTACATACGTCCGCCCTTGCCCTGTTCCTTGCCGTCGGCATCGGTAACTTTTACTTTGGTGCCATTCATAACTACCACCGACACAGTGGGTTTAGTGTATTCCCATCGCAGCGACGACGGTTTTTTGAAATACATAACGCCTTCACTGACAGACACTTCGTTAAAAAGTGCCGATTTTTTCTCCTGTCGGAAATCACACTGCATCGTCTGGAAATTGTCGTTCATCGCCGAAAGCAGAGCCGTTTTTTCGGCATCGGAAAGACGGGTGAAACCGGCAGGCTGAGCCACCGCGAACGACATCGCCATAAGCGTTGCGAGAAACGGCAGACAATATCTCAAAACCTTTTTCATAACGCGCTTCTTGAAATAAAATACATACCTCCAATGATAAGAGCCACGCCCAAAATGCGGATGAGGGGGATATTCTCGCCAAAGAAAATCCACGCCAGAACCATGCTGAAAATAAAACTGGCTCCCGATAGCGGATGCACTACCGAAAGGTCATGATTTTTCAACAGATACATCCAAAGGATTGTAGCTGCCGCCATAGCACCGCCTGCGGCCAAAAGCCACCAATTGGTGAAAATGCGCCACGACCATTCGAATCGGCCTTCCCACTGGGTGGCAAATTTCATAAAGACCTGTCCTAGCGCAAGCAACAGCGACTGTAGAAGACTCAACAATATCAATCGTATCATTTAGAGAGCAATGTTAATGAATATTCAGCGTTTTTAAAACAATTTACAATTAGTATAATTTGCGGATTGTCAATTTCTTGACCCTTGTTTTCAATCAAAAATGAAGGAATTTTGCCGTTTTTCAGACAAACGGCCGCAGCGTAGATTCCCATGGCCGGCATGGTGAAGCCTTCGCCGAAAAGATGTTTGTAACGTAGCACAGCAGCCTGTGGCAACAGACGGCAGAAATCGTCGTACGGACGGTTGTTTTCGGCATTTTCGTCCTTGCCCGTCATCACAGCGGCGATGTCGGAACGTTGCAGTCCGTGCCTCTGCAGCATTGCGTCGATGGCATTATGCAAATCGCCTTCGCTTGGGCGGAAAAACAGTTGAGTGTCAAGCAGTTCGCACCAAGTGTCGGATTTGCGACCGTTTTCCAGATAGAGCCAGGCGGCTGTTTCGCCGGCAAAGGTGCCGTCCCAGAAACGCACCTTGTCCAGAAGGTCGTAGTAGTCGGGCGTCATCTCGTCGTGCCCGCCGACAAGCGCGTTGCCGAGTTTTCCAAGTTTGAACTGCAGAAAAGCGTCCTGCAGGGCACTTTCGAACGACACCCCGCGTTGCGAGTAGGTGCAGTTGTAGCCGTGGCAGTGCAGGTTGAGCGCCACCTGCGAGCTTATGGTGTTGTGGGTGGACTGCATGAAATAGGTCGGAGTGAGCAGCTGTTCGCCGTCCACAACCATGGCGCGGAGGAATTTCTCGGTGTTTTCGATACATCCCAAGCCCGTGCCTGTGATGATGGCGTCGATGGCCGAGCCGTCGGCGGTGGGCAGAGCCGAGAGCGCCGTAGTGAGGGCACGTTTCAGCACAGCGCCCATGCGACGGGCCGCTTTCGGGTCGATAAACTGCTTATAATCAGGCGACAAAGCCCGAACATATTTTTCGTTGTAGAAAATCGGATTTTCAAACCATTCCTCGCTAAGAGGCTGTTGCACACTTATTTGCGAAGCCCCGCCGATGAACACCCTGTGTTTTTCGTCGTAAACACTGGATGTATGTATCTGTTTTTCAGACTGGTACTTCCCAAAAATCAGCGACGAGTCGTTGCCTCCGAAACCGAAGGAGTTGGTCATCACATGGGTTAGCGAAACGCCAGTTTTCAAGATCTTTTGCGGCACCACAGGCACATCGGCCATAGGCGTCTCGAAACCGAGGCTCGGCGGGATAAAGCCGTGTTGCATGGCGAGTATGGAGATTACCGCCTCCACGCTGCCCGCGGCACTTGTGCAGTGTCCCGTAAAGGCTTTGGTGGAGGAGATTGGCGGGTAGTCGTTGCCGAACACCCGCAGTATGGCGTTGCCCTCGCTAGAGTCGTTGTTTTGCGTGCCAGTGCCGTGCGCATTGATGTAGTCGATGTCGGAGGGCTGCAGTCCGCTGTCAGCAAGAGCCTGTGTCATAGCCAGATACGCCCCCTCCCCTTCCGGCGAGGTAGCCGTCTGGTGGAAAGCGTCGCAGCTGTTGGCGTAGCCTTCGAGGGTGCAGAGAATCTCCGCCCCACGGGCAATGGCATCGCTCTCGCGCTCTATCACAAGGAAAGCGGCGCCTTCGCCGAGGTTGAGACCGTTGCGGCCATCGTCGAAGGGACGGCAGCGCTCGCGGTCGAGAATCATCAGGGTGTTGAAACCGTTGAGGTGGAACTTGCTCAGGCACTCGGTGCCGCCCACCACGGCTTTGTCGGCCCTGCCGCTCTTGATGAGGTTGGCGCCAAGGATAATGGCGTTGGAGGCCGAGGAACAGGCGGTGGATATGGTGGTGGTCTGCGAGAAACGGCCGAAGAAATCGGCGGCGTAGGCAGTGCCAGCACCACAGTCGTGGGCCGCGATGTAGGCCACATCCTTGTCATCGAAGAAACCGAGATACAGCTGTTCACTTTTCTCCATCCCGCCCACGGTGGTGCCGTTTATCAGCGCCACACGGCCGCTGTCGGGTTGCAAATGCGACTGCTGCAAGGCCTCGCGCATGGCCATAAGGGAGAGGAGAGGCGTGCGGGTGGTCACCACGTCGGCAGGGATGTCCATCCGTTGGCGCATCTCGGCTTCGGTCATCGGCACCTCGCACACGGGAATGTCGGTATGAGCGGTGCTGAGGTACCTTACGGCACCCACACCGGAACGGCAGTGCATCAGTGCGTCGAGCGTGGACTCAACGCCCACACCGATGCCTGTAACGATGCCCATCCCCGTTACTACAATCGCGTCTCCCATCAAAAGAAAAGGCTTATTTTGTACGGTGAGCCTGAATGTATTCGGCCATCACTCTTACCGATTTGAATACGTCCTTGCCTTCGGCGGCGGAGTTCAGCTTGATGCCGTAGTTCTTCTCCATCAGCACTATGAGTTCCAGCGCGTCGATGGAGTCGAGACCCAGACCTTCGCCAAAAAGAGGAGCGTTTTCGTCGATGTCCTCAGGTTTCATGTCTTCGAGGTTGAGCACCTCAATTATCTGTTTCTTAAGCTCTAATATCAGTTCTTCCATTGTGTTTTTATTATCTTTTTTTCAAAAATTAAAAGTGCAAATATACGATTTTTTTTGTAAAGTGACAAATGATTTGTGATTTGTGATTAGAAAAATTTACAAAAGAGACTGATTTTGAGCAAAATAGCACTCCACTTCTCACAATTCTGTTTGTGGCTTTTTTGAAAGAGATGAAAAAGTGTCTTTTGCAAAATACACATTTTGGATGTTTTTGCTTTCTGCGGAAAACAAATTTGTGAACTTTTTGTATTTTGCGGGAAACAAATTTTTACGATTGGTTTGTAAAAAAACAACCGAAATTGCAAATCGCAATCTCATTAAAAAACAGAGCTGAGTTTTTTCCAAAATTGATAAAAATTTACAACTTTGGAAAAAACTCAAATTAAACAACGATGGCATTGCAAGTGTTATAAAAACAAGTCGTCCATAGTTAAGATTGTTACAAAAGTGGACGAATAAACGCCGGCGGACAATCCATAGGTGGTTATAAGTGTCAGCCAAAGAGACTCCTTTACTGCGGTTTCTTTGCGAAACACTTCGATTCTATTACGCAACTTGCCAAGTTCTTCTTTGTCCAAAGAATATTCCGATTCGCTATATTTTATTTCGAAAAGGTTGATTATTCTGTCGGCACGTTCCAAAATCATATCTATCTGGGCATTGTTTTTTGATTTTTTGCTTCGCCAAGAATAGAACTTGGTTGCAATACGGTCGATGCGCATAGCCTGCTTGATTTGTGCTACATGGGCCATGCAAAGACGCTCGAAACTGAGTCCCAACCATGTGTTCACCTCGGGCCTGCCGATATGGTTGCTCCAGTAGTTCGTTTCGGTTTCTGCCCTTGGCACAAATGTCAGATAGAAAAGGGAATAGAAATCCGTCAATTGATAGATGGCCGAATTTTTCTTGACGCCCCTCTCTCGCACCACATATTTTCGTATTATATCGCAACTGACCAGGTCATCAAGTCGCTTGCTTAACGAACCGCTGGAGTCTTTTCCGAGTACTTTCCTCAACTCGTCGCGAGTAAGTCCGGAACGCACTTTTGAAAGTGCCGACACTATGGCAGTATATGAATCGGGAGATTTGAAAAGAGTACTGTAGAGACGTTTGTACTCACGTCTCAATTCCTCTTCCTCGCTGAAAAAGAGTCGGTCGATATTCATTGCGAAACTCTCGTTTCTGTTGAGCAGACTCAAATAATAAGGTATACCACCGAGTGCCATATATGTGTGCATTACCGACAGCCGGTCCCACTTAAAGCCTCTGCTGTTCAGGTAGAGTTCCGTCTCGCGCAAGGTGAAAGGTCGCAGATGCATCTCGTGGGTAATACGGTCGTGCAGGCCACCTTTGTCATCCACAATGTTGCGTATCATCCACGAGGTAGCCGAGCCGCAGACTATCAGCGTGAGGTTGTCCTGAAGCGATGCCCAGCTGTTCCAAAAATAGCCGAGTGCGCGTATGAATCCTGAACGCTGGGTGTCCATTGACGGCAATTCGTCGAGGAACACAATGCAACGTCGCTTTAGTACGACTTTCTTTTTCAGAAATGACTTTAAAATGCGGAAGGCTTCCATCCATGTGTCCGGTTTCTTGAACAATTTGCCACTATATTCCTGCATGGCGTCCACAAAAGCCTCCATCTGCTCCTCTTTGGAGCCATTCAGGACACCCGTCATCGAGAATGCCATTTTACCACCAAACACTTGATTGACAAGAAAGGTTTTTCCCACACGTCTTCTGCCATATATGGCCACAAACTCAGGTCTGTCGGAAGATGCGTAGTCCGTTAAAAGCCTGATTTCCTGCTCCCTGCCTATTAATTTATCCATAGCTAAAAGTATATATTACGATTGCAAAGATATACTTTTTTTTCGAAAAAACAGCCGAGTTTTTTCCAAAATTGATAAAAATTCGCAACTTTGGAAAAAACTCAAATTAAGCAAACATGTGATTATTCATTGATTATTAAATATTTAATACAAATTATCCACGCCGATTTTTTGATATTTTTGTTTTGGTAAATTTGCAATCTGTAATAAATTTTACAGAAAAACGACTTTTTCTCGTTTATCTGGACAAAATATTGAAACATATAATAATAAAACAGGGTGCTGACTTATTTGTTGGACAGCCTGTTTTATGCATAAAAGCCTTATGTTCCCGCTATAGAGACGCACTACAGCACGTCTCTACTTGACGAGGCGCACGGATTGCCCGAGGGAGCAAATAATGCAGTTCATGTACACATCAGCCGAGGTGAAGCCGAGGCGCCATGCGTACTCAGAATCAATGGGCGTGGACGACCAATAGATGCCGTCGGAGCCAGCGTGGCTCACAAAGCCATTGCGATAGCGGTAGCCCGCCGCAGGCAGAAATGTGCTGTTGCCATTTCTACCCCTAACGTCATATCCTTTTTTGGCGGTATTCCAAGTCCATGTGCATTCATCTTTTAATTCTTTCAGCTGCTTTTTCGTGGGGAGTTTGTTCCCGAATTTACTTATGGCTTCGTCATAGGTGTAAAAACCATTTTCGTTGGTTGATTTCCAACGTGTGCCACTGGGGAGGCCGAGGTCAACATAATAGCCTTCAACAACCTCATTCTTAGGAGCTGCTTTTTCAACAGGAGCTACTTCTTCAACAACTTTCGAAGATTCTTGTGTGACATTGGAGTTGTGATTTATAGTCGCTATTATTGCTGCTATAACACTCACAATTAGCAACAACCAAACACACCAACTAGGTACAAGTTGTAGAGTGGCTGTGGACTGTTGGCCTGTTGCAAGCGATTTCTGAATATTGCTAGTTGCTGTTGTAAGTTGTGCTTTCATCAAGTGCCCGCAATGTGGGCAGGCCAAAGTGTTACGGCTCAGCTTTCCGCCACATTCGGGGCAGGCTATAAGTTCGGTATCATTTTGCCGTTGAGCCAGCTTTTCTTCTAATTTAGCAATTGTGTCGTTAGCTTGCTTGAGCTGTTCTTGTAATTTTTGCCCTCTGTTGTCGGCGGTTATCTTTTTGATATCTTCGTAAAGAACTTTGGCATTAGGATAGCGATTTGCAGGATTCTTTTCGAGGCATCGGAGTATTATGGATTCCAACTCGTCTGGGTAGTCTTTCACGTAGGTTTGTCCGGGAAAAGCTTTTTCGAAAGCCTCGCGGCGCAGTATGGAGATATCGGGTGGTATGGCCTCCTTGTGGGCCTTCATAATTATATAAGAGGCTTCGGTGGGGTTGCTCTCAAAGGCTTTTTGGTCGAGTACAAAAGGCACCCTTCCGGCAAGCACCTCGTAAAGCAAGACTCCTAAACTATAAACATCGGATTGGGTTGTTATGGTGCTGTTGTCGCTAAATTTCTCGGGCGACATATATTCCAAAGCGCCTCCCCTTCGGGAGCTGCTTTTTACGGCTTTGCCATCCTGAATGGCAAGACCGAAATCGAGCAACATATAATTGCCGTCGTAGTGGCGGCGCATTATGTTTCTGGAGTGCAGGTCGTTGTGAGTTACGGCGTATTTTTCCACCAGCCGTTGTTCCGTGGCTTGGTCGATAATGAAATTATGTCCGTTGTTGGGGTCGGTCTTAAGGTCGTCCACGTTGGGGTTCATCAGATAGCGGTAGATATCGTGGTGGCAATACGCCAAAGCTCCTACAATGTCGTTGATGAACTTATACACTTCGCTGATAGGCAAGAAACTTTCACGTTGCAGGTATTGGTCGAGTGTTTCGCCATCCACATAGTCCATCTCCACAACGGCACGGTTGTCGATAAGGCTCGGCTTGTAAATGTGTACTATGTTGGGGTGCGAGCCATTGCCGAGTTGCAAAAGCATCTTGCACTCATTGAGGAACGACTTGTATGCAGGGTCGTTTTCGTTCTCCACCTGCTCGTTCGACATTTTCAATGCACGCACATAGCCCAACTCTTTGTGGCGGGCTTTCCAAATCGTGGCATAACTACCTTTGCCAATGATATATAGCTTTTCGTATTCGTCTTTAAGCGAGGGCATTTATGTAGGTTGTATATGATTTTTTGTGGTTGCAAAAATACGATTATTTTTTCAAAACTGCGACAGAAAAGTGTGGAATTTTACAAACAGTGCGACTAAAAAGTGTAAGTGATAGTGAACAGTGATCTGTGAGACGTTCAACTCCAAACTCTAAATTGGCTAACGTCGAGCAAAAACTTCCAAACTCCGCATTCCGAACTCCAACTAAACAAAGCTTTCCGCGGCTATGGCGTCGGCCATAAGGAGGCCTTTTTGTGTGGGACGAAAGGCTGTGCCGTCGTCGGTGAGGAGTCCGCGAAGTACGAACTGCCGGGCTTTTTCGACAAACTGCGGGGCGAAAGTGGGGAAACGCCTTTCCAACACACTCATTTCTACGCCTTTGGCTGTGCGCAGGGCTGTCATCACGTACTCGTTGAAAAGGTCGGCGGCGGTGAGCTCCTCGCTCTCGCTGAAGGGAGTTCCGTCTTTCACACCTTTAATATATGTAGCCACATCGGCAA
>JAEENM010000125.1 GCA_016283745.1 Bacteroidales bacterium
TTATCAGCAAAAACGAAGGCATCACCTGCGTGTGCTTTATGGGCGGCGACCAAGCACCGGCAGAGGTGTCGCAGTTGGCAAGTTTTGTAAAACAGAAATATCCCAAACTGAAAGTGGGCTGGTATTCCGGCAAGGAGGAAATATCTCCCGCTATCGACATACGCTCCTTCGACTACGTGAAAACCGGACGCTACGACGAGAAATGCGGCCCGCTGAGCTCGCCCACCACCAACCAACGTATGGTGAAACGCCTCGCCGACGGCCGTCTGGAGACCATAACTCACTTCTTCCAGAAAAAGAAAAACATCCAGCCCCAGAAACACGGCTGATTGATAGTTTGCAGTTTTGAGTTTGGAGTTTGCAGTTAGTTTATAGTTTGAAGTGTGGAGTTTTGAGTTTGCAGTTAAACAAATAAACAATTAAACAGTTAAACAACTAAACATCTAAACATCTTAACATCTTCACGCCTTCACATCTTCACCAATCACTAATCAATAAAAACAATGAAACACACCAAATTTCTTTTAACGGCCTTTGCCGCTGTGATTTTCGTTACATTCACAAACTGCTGTGGCAACAACGCCGAGACGCAAGCCGAAACGGAGGACACCATGCAAGCCGAACAACCGACATTCCTTACGGCCATCGAAGATTATCTTTCCACCGAAATTGGAGCCTCGTATTCCAAAGGCGATGTCTGCATCCCGTATTACGAAGTCGTTTACACTGACGAAACCGACACTACCGACATACGCGTGTGGGGCGACTGGTGGGTAGACAACTACAACATCGCCGGCGACACGCTGATAACAGTATCGGGCGGCAACCATCCAGGACTTTTCCATGTGCGTAAAGAGGGCACCAGTTTCGAAGTCATAGCCTTCGACCAAGTGGAGGACGGGGCAGGAAACGACGAAAGCGCAAAACGTATTTTCGGGGAACATTACAACGAATATAAAGGTGGCGACTCTTGTGGCCTGCTTGATGAAATACGTTACGAGACAATAGCAAGATATGTGAAGGAACACAGTCTGAACGTTACCCTGTGTAAGGACTACGGCTGGCCTGCCGTGGTACTGAAATTAGAATAGGCTATTCGGTAAGAAATCCGACCACACGACAAGCATGATAATACTCGCGACAAACAAGGCGACAAAACGCTCTAAATCAGATAATGTCTTAGATTGTATTACGGCGGGAATTTGTATTATCTCAGGATTGGCTTTGTTTATTTTTTCCTTCTGGATGTGGGTGGATTTCACCGACTTATTTTTGAATATATTAACGGGAAGTTGGTTTGCGATGGGACTTGTTATGATATATATGGCCTTGATGTTTATCGATAACTATAGGCGTTGGAACCGTGGCTTGGAGACGGTGTGGGTGGACGATGGGGTGCTTGTGATAGACTGCGAATGCAGCATACTGCGGAAGCATAAGGAGATACTGTTGTCCTCAATAATAAAAGTAAAGCAGTACAATAATATCGAGAGTTTGCGAGGTTTAGATGCCCCGGACAGACTGAAAGTCTTCTATTCGGGAATTCGGCGTTACCGTTTCGGGATGTGTATGAATTCCTACGAGCGCGACACCTTGGCAAAAATAATAATGGCCTTGGTGGAAGAGAGCAAACGTAAGGAAGAAGCGGGCAAAACGGATGACTCCATAAAATAACAGTGGTCAAAATCCCAATATATTGGGATTTTAGCATATTAAACATCAACTTTCCGGCAATTATTTGTTAAAAATCGCAATTTATTGCGATTTTATTTTGTCAGTTTCAAAAAAAAGTGTAATTTTGCAGCGAAAATCGCAACATATTGGTAATATGGATTTGGAAGAAATAGGAAAGAGAATAAAAGAACGCAGAAAAGAGCTTGGCGTGGACCAGCGAACCATTTCCGAATTGTCGGGGGTGGCTGTGAACACGCTTGTAGCCATCGAACGGGGGGAGGGGAATCCCCGACTTTCCACTTTGGCGGAGATACTCGACACAATAGGGCTGCAACTCGACTTACATCCTAAAAAGCTGAACTATGAGACAATGTAAAGTGTTTGTAAACAATAAGGAAGCAGGTCTTTTGCGTGAGGAAAACGGCGGCGGATACACCTTTTCCTACAACAGCGGTTACAACGGAAGTCCTGTTTGCCTTGCCATGCCTGTCCGAGAAACGACATACACATCGGAATACCTGTTTCCTTTCTTTTTCAATATGCTGTCGGAGGGTGCCAACCGCAAAATCCAGTCGCAGCTGCTACATATCGACGAAAACGACGATTTCGGCATACTGCTCGCCACTGCCCAGACCGACACCATAGGCACTGTAACAATAAAACCCTTGCCGTGATGGAGAAACTGACTTTCTGCCCTTCTACATTGAAAAAAGGTTACACAACCTATTCCCCCGAAGCCTGCCGCAGACTCTTTGACGGAAAACAGGTGTCGCACGTGCTCGACTTCGACAGTCCCAACAACGACACCGCAGATTCCACCGACTACGCCGCCCACATCGGTAGGATTTCCCTTTCGGGTGTGCAGCCCAAAGGCTCGCTTGTACTTAAAAACGGCATCCTCTCCAAACCCGACGAGGGCGAGCGGGGACAATTCATCCTGAAACCGGCTCCCGTTTCATACGCCCTGCTCGAACGCAAATTCTGTCCGGCAAACGAGCATCTCACCATGCAGATAGCATCGCAAGTCTACGGCATTGAGACAGCTGCCAACGCCCTCTGTTTCTTCCGCGACGGCGAGGCGGCCTATATCACCAAACGTTTCGACGTGGCTCCCGACGGCACGAAATACGCCCAGGAGGATTTCGCCTCCTTGGCAGGACTTACAAAAGCCAACGGCGGCAGCGACTACAAATACAATGTGCTGAGTTACGAGGACTGCGCCGAGATAATACACAAGTATGTGAGGGCGGCACAAGTGGATGTGCTGCGTTTTTTCCGCCTTGTCCTTTTCAATTACATCACACTGAACGACGACGCACATCTGAAGAATTTCTCGCTGATCGACAGAGGGAACGGCGACTACAGGCTGTCGCCCGCCTACGACCTTATCAATACAAGTCTGCACCTGCGCGAGCCGCGGATATTCGCACTTGAAAAAGGCTTGTTCAAAGAAGGTATGACAATAAACGACACCCGCACCGTAGGCAGAGACGATTTTATGGAGTTCGGCAGAAGGACCGGACTGCCCGAACGACTTGTGAAAAACGAAATAGATGCTTTCTCCGAAGTGTCGTCGGTGGCCATGGAGCTTATAGGCAATTCGTTCCTTTCGGAGAAATTGAAAAAAGCCTACCTCCTGTCGTACAGTTACCGCTGCTCCACACTAAAAGCGTAATTATATAATAATCAATATTTTAATATGACACTCCTCGCAACAAACAAGGCGACAAAGCTATCCGGAGCCGAAAATGCGAAAATGTTGCTCCCATCTGTTTTACTCTTTGTTGTCGGCATTATTCCTGTATGTGCACTCTCAATCCTAACGCAAGAGGAACTTTGGTTGTTGTTGATAATATTACCGCAGTTGTTTGTTATACTATATATTGGTTTCAGCCTTTTGGATTGCTATCTGAAATGGAACTATGCCGAAGAGACAATCTCGGTGCAATACGAGACACTTATAATTGAGTGTCGCCGAAGCCTTTTCCGACACCGCAAGGAGATACCACTCTCCACCATCGACTGCGTGGTGATTTGCGATGAGCCCCTCCCCGAAACCTTGAAAGTGGTTTATTCAGGCTCACACCGCTACCGTTTCGGGATATGCATGACAGACGAGAAACGCGACTTTTTGGCCAAAGCAATCATGGCCTTGGCGGATGAATATAAATGACAAAAAAAGAAAAAAACAAAATAATTAAAATAAATCGTATATTTGTTTTTGCAACGATAGTTTGTAGAAATGGCTATATTATTGATACATACCGATATACGTTGCAAAAGTAATGAATCTAAATCTTAAAAAATATCGATATGAAAGGTTATAAGATTTTACGCAAAGTGTTGGCAGCCTCGGCAATAACCGGAGCTATGTTCGTTATGCAGGCCTGCTACGGCACTCCCGTACAGAACCGTTGCGACGACGACACCATCGTGGATATGGAGGAAGTTATTGAAGACGAAAATGCTGTTGCCGAAAACGTCGAAGCTACCGAAAACCTCGAAACTTCGGAAACAGAAACTGTGGCCGAATAGCAACTGCCTATGTTGCAGGCTTTTCACAACTACTTCCGCCGCAAGGAGACTCAGCTGCACGAGCTGAACTACCTCTTTTGGGAGTGCACCCAGCGATGCAACCTCAACTGCCGCCATTGCGGCTCCGACTGCACAGCCTCGTCCCTGCAGCCCGATATGCCTTTTGCCGATTTCCTCAAGGCCATCGAACCCCTCGAACAGCGTTTCAAACGTAACTCCATACTTATCGTCATAACCGGCGGCGAGCCTCTGCTGCGTGCCGATTTGGCCGACTGCGGAAGTGAACTACGCAAACACGGCTTCCCGTGGGGTATTGTAAGCAACGGCTACGCCTACGACGCCGTCATGCACAGCAAACTGATGGATGCCGGACTTGCCACCATCACCATCAGCCTCGACGGACTGCGCGACACCCACGACATGTTCCGCAAACGGCAGGGCAGTTTCGACCATGCGTTGAACGCCATAACACTGATTGCCAACGAGAAACGCAACCTCACCTACGATGTGGTAACCTGCGTTAGTCCGCTGAACTTAGGCCAGTTGCCTGAGATGAAACAGATGCTGATAGAGCACGGGGTAAAATACTGGCGTTTTTTCACCATCGCCCCTATTGGCCGGGCCGCCACCGACGACGGCCTGCAGCTCGACGGCCCACAGATGCGCCAGCTGATGGATTTCATAGTGGCTACCCGCAAAGAAGGCAAGATTAACGCCACTTTCAGCTGCGAGGCCTACACAGGGCCGTACGAGCGCAAGGTGCGCGACTGGTTCTATTTCTGCCGCGCCGGCATCACCATAGGCTCGGTGCTGATAGACGGCTCCATCTCGGCCTGCCCCAATATCGACCGCGGTTTTGTGCAGGGCAATATCTACAAAGACAACCTGCTGGATGTGTGGGAAAACCGTTTCCAGCCTTTCCGCGACCGCAGCTGGACCAAGGCGGGACAGTGCGCCCGGTGCAAGGAATACAAAAACTGTCTGGGCGGCGCCATGCACCTGCACCCCGACATTACAAGCGGCATAACACTTTGCCACTACAATAAGATAGTTGAGAGTTGAAAGTTGAGAGTTGAAAGTTGAAATGTGGGCGGGGCTTCGACAGGCTCGGAAAACGCGGAATAAACTCGGAACTCGGAGGGCAGAACTCGGAACAAGCGGACATTGGAAATTTCTATAGAAATACAATAAATACAACAATATTAGAACATAAGTAAAAACGAAAAACAATATAAAACAAGAAAAAAAACGATAAATTAAAATATTAATAATCTGAGCTTTACGCTCTTGTTCTCTTTACGGTAAAAATCGCCATTTTAATAGTACACGAGAATAAGCAAGCGAGGGGTTCACGCTTTGAGCGTGAGCTGTTTCGCGTTTATTAGTGTACATAGGTATGGCGATACCTACCGTAAATGATAAGCGATAAAGAAATGGCCACGCCTTTTTTCTTTTGGGGGCTTATGGAGTGAGGGCAGAAGGGTTCACAAAAAGAACAATATGCAGCGAATTAACATTATTGACACAATTGGACGTGACAAACACGTTGAGAACATAGAGGGTGGTGAATTCTCATACAAACAAGTTTTATTCAATGTAACGCAAAGTCATTGGAAGTTAGATATTCGTTTTTTTGATGCAGCAAAAAATACCGCCGTATTAGTAGAAACAAAGCAAAGACAGGTGGATTCTGACAAAAATCAGCTTTTTGATTATGTTGCATTGGAGCAACGATTAAATAGAAACACAAAGATTGTTGCAATATTGGCTGATACAAGTTTGACAAACAAAATTCGTGTATGGAAAATATGGAGAAATTCATCGGAAGAACTTCTTGAAGAAAATGTATTAAAGTCGTTTGATGAATATGCCAAACTGTTTGAACGGCAAACATATAACAATGCACCTGCGGTATTGCAAAATACAAACGAGTTAAATGAACTTTTGCATACAAACGGAATAAAGGAAGGTAAACGGAGTCAATTTGTCGGAACTTGTATGTTGGCTTTGAAAAATGATTTGGTTTATAAAGATCGAACGACAAGCGAAATTCTTGCAAACATTAAAGCAAAACTGGGTGACTACTTGCAGAACAGTGTCAATAAGGCCGAGAAAATAGCGCTGCTCTCTACTAATGTTCTTCAGGACCAGAATGTTGAAGCGTTAGAAGCACAACATTTTGAAGAGATTTTAGATTTCATAAATAAAAAAATCCTCCCCTATATAAAAGATGATTCAACCAAAGGACAAGACATTTTATCTTACTTCTTCACGACATTTAGCAAGTATGTTAACAGAGGAGATAAGAATCAAGCATTTACTCCAAATCATATTGCACATTTTATGTGTAAAGTGGGTGGAATAAATAAAAATCTAAGAGTTTTTGACCCTACGTGTGGCTCGGGAACTTTTCTTGTTCAGGCAATGACGCAAATTTTGGATGAATGCGATACTGAAGCAGAGAAAAAAAACGTAAAACAAAATCAAATTTATGGTATTGAGTACGATCGTGATGTGTATGGATTAGCAACTACAAATATGTTGATTCACAGCGATGGTAATTCTAATATTATTCAGGCATCTTGTTTTGATAAAGCTAATTGGATAAAAGAAAAGAACATTGATCTAGTTTTGATGAATCCTCCTTATAATGCGCAAAAGACTGTTGTTCCACGTGATTATGCTAATACATGGGGAAGTTCAAAAGAAGATCCGAGTAAAGGTCTTTATTTTGTCCGATACGTGGCAGACACCATCGGGCAAGGTCGTTTGCTGACACTTTTGCCTATGCAATGTGCCATAAAAACAAACACAATTATTGCCGACATAAAAACAGATATGTTGTGTCGTCACACTCTTGACGCTGTGTTCTCGTTTCCGGCAGAAATGTTTTACCCTGGTGCAAGCGCAGTGGCTTGTTGCATGGTATTTAAATTGGGGCAGCCGCATCCACGCAATTATGAAACTTTTTTCGGCTATTTCAAAGATGATGGTTTTGAGAAACGTAAAGGAGTCGGACGCACCGATATAAAAGGCCGTTGGGCTGACATAGAAAAAGAATGGCTTTATTTATATGAGCATCGCTTGACTGAGCCGGGTCTTTCGGTTATACAGCGCATTGACAGAGGTAGTCAAGAATGGTGCGCTGAAGCGTATATGGAAACGGATTACAGCACATTAACGGATGCTGATTTTATCCGTAAAATGCAAGATTATGCTGCGTTCTTAATTAGTAGCGAGGAGGCACAGCAATGAACACAGAGAATTGGAAATGGTTTCGTTACGATGAAATATTCGAAATCAAAAAAGGTTTTTTTAATAAAAAGCCGGAAGAAGGTGGATTGGGAACAATCCCTTTTATTGGAGCAACGGATTCAAACAATGGAGTAACATCGTGGTACACTAAAGACGAAATTGATTCTACGCCTAAAGCAGAAAACACAGAAAATGTCCCATTAAATGAGAAAATATTTGACGTGCCATGTATTACAGTATCAAATAATGGTTCCGTTGGTTTTGCTTTTTATCAAACGCAACCATTCACTTGCTCTCATGATGTAAACCCATTATATCTAAAAGATAGAAGAATAAACCTAACACCATCTCTTGCTTTTTTTCTTTGTGGGATTATTGAATGTGAGCAATTTCGTTGGACTTATGGGCGCAAATGGCGTCCTGAAAGAATGCCAAGTTCTCTGATAAAACTACCAATGAAAGAGGATGGACAACCCGATTGGCAATGGATGGAAGAGTTTGTAAAAAACGTACTGTTGCCAAAAATGCCAGAAAAGGCACGTCAAGTTTGGGAGAAAAGATATGATAATAAGCCTCTTTCTGCTCAAAAATTGGAGTTGAAAACAGATGAGTGGCAGTGGTTTAGAGTGGGAGATTTGTTTGATTTGGAGCCGACCAAAGGCACAACCACAAATGAAATGGTTGAAGGGTCTGACATCATGTACATTGCCGCTAAAAAAGAGATGAATGGTATGAATGGGTATTTTGCTTTAGAGGGAAATGAAAATTATATTTCAAAGGGCAATTGTATAGTTTTTATTCAAATTGGAGCAGGGAGTGCTGGTTATACAACATATCAACCATTTGACTTTATAGGCATGTCTGGAAAAACAACTTGTGGATACAATAAGCACTTGAATCAATATGTTGGATTGTTTTTGATGTCTGTATTAGACAAAGAACGTCCTCGCTATAGTTTTGGTCGCAGTTGGACAGGTGACAGATTGGCCAACACTCGCATCAAACTCCCCGCCATCCTCAACGCTCAAGGCGAGTACGAGCCCGACTGGCAGTGGATGGAAGATTACATCAAAGGGTTGCCTTATTCGGGGTGTCTGTAATTTATCCTTCTTTTGCCCTTACAGGGCGCTAATCGGTATCGTTTCCATTTCCGTGGCGTTGCCACGGTCTAACAGGTTTTGGACTTTCAGGGGGGAGCGGAAAGTGAGGAGTAAAATCCCCCTAACCCCCTTAAAAGGGGGAACTTTTTAGACCAACAATTAAACAGTTAAACAATAAACATTTCAACAATCTTTTTCACTCATCACAGATCACTGATCACAAAACAATTAAACAGTAAACACTTCAACAATCAACCTTTCTCCGTCCAGTCTCCGTTGTCCTTGATTAGTTGCACCAGACGTTCCACGGCTTCGCTTTGGTCGATGTTGCGGCACACAACTTCTTTGCCTTTGTAGAGGGTAATTTTGCCTTTGCCGCTGCCCACGTAGCCGTAGTGTGCGTCGGCCATCTCGCCGGGGCCGTTCACAATGCAGCCCATAACGCCTATTTTGATGCCTTTCAGGTGCGAGGTATGCCGTTTTATCTCCTGCAGAGCCTGCTGTATGTCGTACTGTGTGCGTCCGCACGAGGGGCAGGAGATATATTCCGCCTTGAAAATCTTGGCACCCACGGCCTGCATAATATCCTGAGCCACAGGCGAATCGTCGTCGATTTCGGCTATCTCGCCGTCGATGAGCATGCGTCCCAGCTCGGCGGCGCCGCGGATGCTGTATTCCTTGTCGTCGCCGTAATGCGGTGCTATCTTGCGTTTGTCGGTGCAAGGCTCGAAAGCGGTTTTCAGTTTCAGAATATCGTCCTCCGACACTTTCTTTCGTGGCAGATGTTCCACAATGGATTTTGCCACAGGGATTTCCGCCACGGGACTCTCGGTGAGCGACACCCTCAGCGTGTCGCCGATGCCGTCCAAAAGCAATGTACCTATGCCCGCCGCCGACTTGATGCGTCCCTGCTCGGCGTCGCCGGCCTCGGTAACACCCAGATGTATGGGGTAGCTCATGCCGTTTTGCAACATTTTCTGCACCAGCAGACGTGTGGAATAGACCA
>JAEENM010000126.1 GCA_016283745.1 Bacteroidales bacterium
ACGAGGAACGAGAGACTGAGAAGCAGTGCTAATAATTTCATATACAGTATGTTGCTTTATTTATTGTTTAGATAATCAATGGTCAGTTGTCGGGTTTCGGTGTCGGTTTGCAGCAGGTCGTCGAGCGAAGGTTTTGCCACAAAACGGCTTTTTTCCATCATGGTAGCGATGGTGTCGGGGATGTCGAGGAAAGCTATCTTCTCCTGCAGGAAAGCGGCTACGGCCACCTCGTTGGCGGCGTTCATTATGCAGGGCATGTTGCCGCCTTTTTCGATGGCTTTGTAGGCCAGGGCAAGGCAGGTGAAGGTGTCGGTGTCAGGTTTGGCAAAGGTTAGCGTGGGATAGTCGGCGAAACTGAGACGGCGGGCGTTGTCGGCCTCGCGTTTGGGGAAGGAGAGGGCGTATTGTATGGGCAGCTCCATGTTGGGCAGTCCGAGCTGGGCTTTTATCGAACCGTCGCAGAACTGCACCATCGAGTGTATCACCGACTGCGGATGTACCACAACCTCAATTTGTTCGGGACGCACATCGAAAAGCCATTTGGCCTCGATAACTTCAAGGCCTTTGTTCATCAGTGTGGCGGAATCGACAGTTATCTTCTTGCCCATGCTCCAGTTGGGGTGATGCAGTGCGTCGGCGATGGTGACGGTTTTCAGAAAATCGCGGTCCTTGCCGAAGAACGGGCCTCCCGAAGCGGTGAGCAGTATCTTTTCTATTGGGTTGTGCCACTCCCCTACTATCGACTGGAAAATGGCCGAATGTTCCGAATCCACGGGCAGTATGGGCACGTTTTTCTGCATCGCCGAACGGGTGACAATCTCGCCTGCCACCACCATCGTCTCTTTGTTGGCAAGGGCGATGGTTTTGCCATATTCGATGGCGCGCAGGGTGGGTTTTAGTCCGGCGAAGCCCACCACGGCGGTGAGCACGGTGTCGATGGTGCTCATCTCCATAACGGAAATCAGCGACTCCTCGCCGGCAAACACCTTGATGTCGTGCGGGGCAAGGGCCTCCTGCACCTGTAGGTACTTGCTTTCGTCGGCAATGACCACGGTATTGGGCTGAAATTCAAGAGCTTGTTCGATAAGCAGTTCGGCGTTGGTGTTGGCGGTAAGCACCTCCACGGCATAGCTGTCGGGGTGGCGGCGTATCACGTTGAGAGCCTGTCGGCCTATGGATCCGGTGGAGCCTACTATGGCTATTCGTTTGATGGGAAGTTCGTTGGCGGTATTAGAAATTGACATAACTCTCTGGGTTGATGGGTTTTCCGTTGAACCATAGTTCGAAATGCAGATGCGGTTCGCTGTTTTTGACGCCGCTGTCGCCCAAGAAGGCCACAGGCTCGCCAGCACGCACGGCGTCGCCGGCACGTTTCAGCAACGAGCCACAATGCTTGTAAACAGAAATGTAGTTGCTCGGGTGCTGAATAACAACGATATAGCCGTTGTCGGGCGTGAAACTTGCCAGCAGCACGGTGCCACTGTAGATGGATTTCACCACGCTGTTATCCACTCCCGACACATCGGTGCCGAAATGCTTGTCCTTTTTGTTGAAAGTGCGGCCCACCTTTCCGTTCAGCGGTGAGAAGAAAGGCAGTACGGCGGGGGTGTTGCCCGATACCGGCTCGATACGTGTGGCCGCTACGGTTCCCGTCTCCTGACTCGGCTTGGTGGCCAGCTTGTTTATCTTGGAAGGTTTCACTTGGTATTGGTCGGCGCTCTCCACCTCCTCGCGGAGAATGGAGTCGGCTTCGGAGTGGGTGTATTCGCCGGGTTTCACCTTTTCGTTGGTGTCTTTGGTACGACGGTAG
The DNA here is from genome assembly GCA_016283745.1 of Bacteroidales bacterium. Classification (GTDB taxonomy): domain Bacteria; phylum Bacteroidota; class Bacteroidia; order Bacteroidales; family P3; genus UBA1219. The sequence continues at coordinate 1,811 of JAEENM010000126.1, forward strand.
TCGTCCTCAGTGGGCAGCTGTCCGCCGCCTATCACCAGCTTGATATTGTTGAGCTGCATCTCCTGCTGGTTGAGCACCCGTTCCAGCGAGTCGAGCTTGCGGGTGTTCTCATAGGCCTGCTCCATTATCTCGCCGCGCATATAGCCGGGGATGAACTCGCGCAACGAGGTGAAGGCTATCAGCAACGAGGTGAGCACAATAAGCACTATCACCGAAACGCCGATGGTTACAAACAGGTTGATGCCGGTGAGCTGGAACGACCATTTCTCGCGGAAGGTCTCCGAGTCCATCACCACGAAGCGGTGCTTGCGGTGCATCTCGGTTTTCAGGTGCTGGCTGCGTTCGCGCAGACGCTCCCTAATCTCCGACCAAGTGTGGTTACGGACATACCTCACGCATTTCGCAAAAAAGCGGGGGATGCGGGCAAGGGCGTTGCCCGTAGCTTTCAGTATTTGCGTTAATTTGTTCGGCATATCGTAGAGTTTCGGTTTTGCACAAATAGATTATAACGTCGCTAGCTCTGTTTTGTTGTGCCAGAAAGCGTTTTGTTGCAAAATCAATCTAATTTCAAGTTCATATCCTTGGGATATTTCACACTGTAGCTGAGTGTTATTTTCTGCGACTGGCCTGCGCCGAGCTCGTAATCCCAAGTCATTATGCCGGTGCTTTCCGACGAAGTGGTGGCTTTGGTGGTCTCTTCGAGCAGCTCCACGTCGATTTTCTTGTTGGTGGAAATCGGGTACTGGTCTTTCACAGTGATGGCAATCTTCTTGCTCTTGTTGTTCTTGACGGTGATTTCGTAGGTGGAGAGCACTTTTATGTCGCTGCCGAGAGTCTTTTTGCTGCTGTAATCCTTGACTTTCTTGCGCTGGCAAACGATGCCTTTGTCCTCGCCGAGGGTGAAGGAGAGTTTCTTGGTGTCGGCGTTGACGTTGATGTAAGTCGTTCCCACAAAGGAGCCGCCGAACGACACGTTGGCATTGCCGCTGAGCAGGTTGAGCTTGGCAAGGTCCTGATTGGTCTCTGCCACAAGATACACCTTGGTGTCGAGTTTAGGCACGCAGAAATATTTGTAAGTGGCCTGTATCTCGTTTTTCATGATGGTGATGCTCTGGTTTTTGCCGTTGCCGGGGATGGAGTAGCGCAGGTCGATGTTGAAGGTGCGGTTGAGCATGTCTTCCGACGAGGATACGTAGTCCTCCATGTTTTTGGTGGTTATCACTATGGCGCCCTGCTGTGTAGGACGTCCGAAGCGGTCCATGGTCTGCTCTGCCGACAGCATCTCGCGGGTTTTAATGTCGGATTGCGATATTTGTGCCAAAGTGCTTTCGTCAACCTCCATTCCGTTTACGTAGAACAACATCTGTGCCACAGGCATCGCTTCAGCTTCTTCTTCAACAATATCGGCCATAAAGGCTTCTTCATCCTGAACTCTTGCGGGCGTACGCTCCTTAGCGGCGGAGTTTTTGCGCAGGGGGCTTACGTAACCGCTGCGGTAGTTGGCACCTCCAACGGTAACGGGTTTTATCTCGCGCAGGAACCAAGTGTCCATTTCGGGTATGGAGTAGCTTGTGCTGGGAGCTCCGGTGCTGAGGCTTATCTTCACGTTGTCCCAATCCAAGCCGGTGTACTGACGCACTTGTGCCTTGGTGGTGATGGTGATGGGCTTGTCCTCGGCGGTAACCAGCACGTCGTGGTGGGGAGCCCAACCAGCCTGGGTGGTGTAGTAGCGTATGGTGAAGGTTATGCTACCCGCCATCGGTGCGGAAACGGCCAGCTTGAGCTGTGTGGTCTCAGGGCCTTTGGCGTTGCTCTCCTGCTGCAGCTGGCTTTTCATCCGCGACAGGGTTTTGTTAATCTCCTCCTGCTTGTCGGTAAGGGCCATTATGTTGCCATTCAGCTCTTTCGACTTGGTTTTGTAATATTCGAGGTTTTGGTTCACTTTTTCGGTATTGCCGGCATCCTTGCCGCCCGAAACGTTGTGGTTCACGCCTTTTTCGAGCACCGAAAGCATGTCCTTGTTCAGCTTGATGTCGTTCTGAACCTCTTTCTGCTTTTTGTTATACAGCTTGATGGAGTCCTGCAGCTGTTTTATGCGTGCGCTCGACTTGACGTCGGTGAGGTAGTCGGTGGAGAGTTCCGACGACGAGATGACGGCTCCGCCCGAGGCTTCCACCTTGAGGCTGCTCTGCATAATGGAGCGGCTGAGGCCGGTGATCATCACTTCGTTTTCGCCTTTGGCAAGGGTGGCGGTGGCGGTGTGGGTGAGTTCCGCACCTTGGTTGTAAACCACCACTTCTTTCAGCTTGGGTTTGCTGTTTATGGTATTCTGGGCGTTTGCCATTGCTGCTGTGCCGACAAGCAGGGCAGCCAAAAAGATGTATTTTTTCATAAAGCCTTGATATTTGATGTTGTTTAGGTATAACGACAAATTGTCTGTTTTATTTTGGTGAAAAGGGAAATATCTTAGTATGTTCATTTATCAGTAAAAAGGATTGGCAATGCACTGATTACCAATCCTTAACTATCAATTTAAATATGTACTCAAATAACTGATTTCGATTTTGACATTTGTTATACGTTAGGATTCAGGAACATAAATGTAAGGGCGACAATGGACGCAACTATCAGTATGACCAGTACCACTATCAAAAGTTTCACAACAAATGGCATTTTTTTGGTGTGTCCGTGTTTCTGGTGGAACTGATTAATCTGGTTTTGCATCAGTTTTATCTGGTCTTCGAGGTCGCTTCTTTCCGAAGTGAGTTTTTTGATGCTTTTCTCGCAAGCAGTTTGTTTTCCAGCAAGTTCTTTAATGTGCTCCATCAACTTTTTCTCATATTCTTTGAGTTTTTTCAGTTTTGGATCCATCGATTCTGCTGTTTCTTTTTTCGTAAGAAGGTTATTTATCTCAGTGTTGAGATTTTTCACTTCTTGTTCACGGTTTGCCTGCTCTGCGGTGAGTGTCTCGATTTCTGCGACGAGTTGCTCTTTTTTCTGCACTTGCTCCTGAAAATCGTCGATGGCTTTTTGTATCTCGGCCTTTTGTTGCGAAACGGCTGAGAACTCTTCGTTTACTCTGTTCAAAGACTCTTCGTTTTCGGCCTTCTGGGCAGTGAGATTTTGTATTGTCGATGTGAGCTGCTGCTCCTGTTCGAGCATTTGCTGTATGTTGGCAGTTGCCTCGTCGAGTCTGGCTTTTTGCTGCTGCAAATCGTCGAGTTGGGTTTTCAGGCTGCCCATATTCTCCTCCAATGAGTTTTGCTCACTGGTGAGCGATTGTATCTTATTGGCTATCTGACGTTCCTGTTCCTGCAGTTGTGCAATGGACTCGGCTTTTTGCTCAGCCTCTATCTTTTTTTGCTCTATCTCAGCATATTGTGTTTGCAGGGCTTCGAGGGTTTCTGTGCGGTTTCTTTGCTCGGCAGCGAGGGTTTTGATGCTGGCGTTGAGGGCATTTTCCTGCTCCTGCAATTTCGGAAGTATCTCCTCATACTCGACCTTTTTCTGCGAGAAAGAGGCTATTTCGTTGTTCAGGTCTTGTATTGTTTCCTCGCAACGACTCTTTTCGGAAGTCAGATTTTCGATGTTTGCAGCAAGCTCATTTTTCTGTGCCTCGAGTTTGGGGATAAGTTCCTCGCTTTCGGCCCTTTTCTGGAAAAGACCTTCATATTCGGCAGTGAAACGTTTGATAGATTCTTCTTTTTCGTTCTGCTCTGCAGTCAATTTCTCGATTGTAGCAGACAGACTTCTCTCTTGTTCCTGCAATTTTGAAAGACTCTCTTCGGTATGGGCTTTTTCCTGCATTATGCCCTCGAACTGTGTGGTAAGCTGTCTGAGAAAATTGACAGGGTTGCTCATCATTGGGGCACCAGCCTGCTGTCCAGCGGCGGGCGATTCTGTTTCGTTCATTATTTCTTCTCGTGGAGTTCCACAATTTGGACAAGCCAAATCTGTTGGTTGCATCTCACTTCCACAGTTTTTGCATTTTATTGAAGACATACTATAAAATTTTAATTTAGGGAATCCTCAAAAAACGAACATTCCCACTTATTTTCCAATAATAAAACCATTTGCAAATTTACATATTTTTTTTTACAAAAACCACTTTTTTTTTAATTATTCCAGTACTAAACGAATCTACTAATTTGCAACTTTTTGATTTTCAGTAAGAAATATTATCTACAATAATTAAGTATTTAACATTTTGGCCAACACAAAATACCCACATATACTTATAATTATAAGTTTCATCTGTTCAGCAATTCTTAAAAAAATAGAAATCCTTTATTGGAAAAACCACAAGTTAATTGAATAATAATGCATCGAAAAGACTATTTGTGCTCTTTATTTAGTCGTGTTTTTTTTGTATCTTTGCAAAATAAATAACACATTATGAAGAGACGTTTTTTCTTGGCTATCTGCCTGATTACAGCAGTTTTATACTGTTGTAGCACTTCGGTGGACAACACTGTGCAGGAGTGTTACACCTACACCGACGACTACGGTGCGGAGGTGAGCGTGCCTGTCAACCCCAAGCGTGTGGTGTCCGTTTCGCCAGCTGTGACGGAGATAATTTTCGCCCTCGGCGCCGACAGTGTCCTCGTGGGACGCACCGATTTCTGCCAATACCCCCCCGAAGCCCTTGAGATAGAGAGTATTGGCGGTATTTCCAACCTTAATGTGGAAAAAGTCATCTCGTTGCACCCCGATTTGGTGATAAGTGGCTCGATGGTGCCGCAAAAGGCTGTGGAACAGATAAATAATGCTGGTGTGCCGTTGGTGTGCGTCATCGAGAAACCCAGTTTTGAAGGACTTTTCAGCAACATCTCCGCCATCGGGAAACTGGTGGGCAGCTCCGAAACCGCCGAACGTCTCAACGACTCGCTCCGTGGCGAAGTGGAGAACATCCATCTCGACACAAACAGCACAGTGCCAACGGTTTACTACGTGGTGGGCTTTGGCAAAGGCGGCAATTTCACCGCAGGAGGCAACACCTTTATCAACGACATACTAAAACGTGCCGGATGCCGCAACATAGCTGAAAATATCGAAGGTTGGGAGTACAGTCTGGAGTCGCTGCTCATGGCCGACCCCGACTACATACTTATCCGCAAGGAGGACGCCGAAACGTTCTGCCACACAGACCCTTACACCAAACTCTCGGCAGTGCGCAACAACAAAATCATCCCCTTGGAAAGCGCCTATCTCGACCTTCAGGTGCCCCGCAATATCGAAGGACTGCTGCTGATTCATAAAAAAACGCATTGAAAACAATGATTATGACTATCCATAACAAGATAAGAGTATCTTATTATTTATACCAAAAAGCCCCGGAGGGGCTAACTCTTAATAACCCCACACAAGGAACGCAGTGTGGGGAATATAAATCGCTCACTCTCAATCCTATGGCGTGCCGAAGGTACGCCATGATGTAGAAAAGAGATACCAAATAAATACAAATAATTGTTAAATAAATTGATAATCAATAATATAAAATATATAATATGAAAAAAACAATTCTACCCATTGCCTTTGCACTGATTGCTTTGTTGGCAATTTCTTGCAATTTGTCGAACAACAAATCAGGAAACCAACAGGATGCCGAATCTGTTGAAAATCAAGAAAAAACATCCTCGGTCGCACCTATCACCCGCGACATGGAATTTATGATTTTTATGCACCGTTTCACCTCCGACCCCGATTTCCAGATGGACCACATTAATTTTCCGCTGGGACCGATGTCGAGTGCCGTTGATTTGGTGGAGCACGACGTGGACGACTTTACCGCCAAATACTGGCGACTGCAGGATATGAACGACCTTTCGGGCTATTTCACTTGGAAAAACGACAATAAGATTGTGTTTTTGGTCAACGACCACATCACCGGCGACGAATACGAATTCCTTGTTACCTACACTTTCGAGAAAATCGACGGCGACTGGTTCGTAACCAAAGGCGACTATTCGGGCAGCGGTGTGGAAGAGGCCGACGCCACCGCGGCGTATGTGAAAGACTACAACAGGGAGTACCGCGCCAAGCACAAAGGTCCGTTCGCCACATACAAATACAACGGCACGCCGGGCGACTACCCACAGGCTTCGGAGCGACTGCTCAACGATGACGACCTGAAAGGTATGTCGAAAAAAGAGCTGAGGCTGATGCGCAACGAGATTATGGCCCGCCACGGCTACACTTTCACTTCCGACGACCTTAAAAAACATTTCGAAAAGGAACTTTGGTATTTCCCGCTTTTCAGGGATGTTTCCAAAAATCTTTCCGACATCGAGAGCAAAAACGTAACTTTTATCCAACAGCACGAAAAATAGTCTAACACAATTCATTTATAGTCAATGATATATAATTGTTTCAGAAAGATATTCCCTGCTATTGTCGGTTTGGCGGCGGCCATTATTATGGTATCCTGCCACCACAAGCAGCATTTCATCACCGACGCCGACTATCGTGCGCAGGTGGAGAAGGACTTCGAAGCCCGCAAAGCCCTTGCCGCAGGCTGTGCCGACGACCTTTTCGCGGTGATGGACACCTCACTGTCGCTCGAAGAAACGGAGGCCATGCAGTTCCTCTACGCCTACATGCCCTACAGCGATTTGGCCGACTACGACGGCGATTTCTTCCTGAAGCAGGTGCGCTATGCCTTTGCCGCCCGCGACACCTTTTCGTGGGGACGCACGGTGCCGGAGGATGTGTTCCGCCATTTTGTGCTTGTCTATCGTGTGAACAACGAAAACCTCGACACCGCACGTATGTTTATTTTCAATGAGCTGAAAGACAGAGTAAAAGGAATGTCGATGTACGACGCCGCTTTGGAGGTGAACCACTGGTGCCACGAAAAAGTGACCTATCGTCCCAGCGACATACGCACCTCCGCACCGTTGGCCACCATACGCACCGGCTACGGACGCTGTGGCGAGGAATCCACGCTTCTGGTTACGGCATTGCGCGCCGTGGGCATCCCCGCCCGCCAGTGCTACACCCCGCGTTGGGCACACACCGACGACAACCACGCATGGGTTGAAGTATGGGTGGACGGCAAATGGTACTATCTCGGTGCCTGCGAGCCCGACGCCAAACTCAACATGGCGTGGTTTACCATCCCCTCAACACGCTGCATGATGGTGCATACCAAGGCTTTCGGTCGCTACAAAGGCGACGAGGAGGTGGTGCGACGCACCGGACTTTACAGCGAACTGAACCTGCTCAGCCACTACGCCGACACCCGTCATATTACAGCCACCGTGCAGGACAAGGATGGCAAGCCTCTGAAAGACGCGCAGGTGAAATTCAAACTCTACAACTACTCCGAATACTACACCCTAGCCACCATGGCCACCGACGCCGACGGTCAGGCTTCCATAACCACTGGCTTGGGCGACCTGCTGGTTTGGGCCTGCAAGGATGGCAATTACGGCTACGCCAAAATCGATGTCCGCAAAAACGACAAGATAACCCTCAAACTGACACGCACCGAAGGCGTTGAATATGTTGAAAATCTGGAAATTAACCCGCCCATGGGCAAATTCCGCGAGGACGATGTTACCGACGAGGAACTGGCCGCCAACGCCCGCCGTCTCGCCTACGAGGATTCGATGCGCAACGCCTATCTGGCAACGTTTCCAACCATATCAACGGCTGGGGTAGAGACGCACGACCGTGCGTCTCTACAGCCAAACCCCAACCTGACCGACAAACAATTACAGGAAATTATCCGCAAATGCGAGGGCAATTATGCGGAAATCATCAAATTCCTCAATAACCATGCGGATGAAAAATTGGCAGGGGAAGAATCGGTTGTATTTGATTTATATCCGGATGTTTGTCACGAAACATGGGAGAAGTGGAATGTTTTATATGATTATCTTTGTTCTTTCAGTGATAAGGATTTACGTGATATTACCGCAGATGTGTTGGAGGCACATTGTGTTATTCCGTCAATGATTTTTGTAGGATGGGACTATGAAATATACAAAAAAGGCATCCTGCCCGCACGCATCAGCAACGAGATGGTGCGGCCATACCGCAAGGAGCTGCTTTCCGTTTTCAGAGACTTCACCGCTGACAGCATCCTTCGTTGGACTGCCGAAAATATCATTGTGGATGACACCGGCAACTATTACCGCTGTCCCATCTCGCCCGTGGGCGTTTACAAGCTGCGCCACGCCGACGCGCACAGCCGCGACATCTTTTTCATTGTCGCCTGCCGCTCCGCAGGAATTCCAGCCTACATGGACAACGCCACGGAGCAGCTGTTTGTGTATGACGTAAACAAAATGAATTGGCAGATTGTCTCCTTCGCCGAAAGGCAGGAGCCGGCCAAAACCGGGAAACTGCGTCTCGAATACCACGGCAACGCCGACCTGAAGCCGCAGTACTGGACACATTTCACCATTGCCAAGTTCAACGACGGCGATTTCACCTCTTTCGACTACGAGAACGACCCGCGTGTGGCCTCGTTCCCCGCCACATTGGAGCTGGAGGCAGGCTATTACATGCTCTCCACCGGCAACCGCTACAGCGACGGCGCCACCCTTTCGCGGCTGGAGTTTTTCGTCATCCCCGAAGGGAAGACCGTTACCAAGGAGATAGTAATCAGACCGTTAGAGGCGCGTCCCGGCGAGAACTACGGCAAAATCGGCAACAGCAAGTTCGACAGTCCCAACGGGAACACCGGACTGCTCGATTTGGCAAAGGAGAAACCGCTGGTGCTCTGTTTTATCGACCCCAACCGCGAGCCTACCAAACACACTCTCAAGGAGTTGGGTGCCATGAAAGCCACCTTTGACAAATGGGGCGGCAACATACTTTTGGTAATTCCCGAAGACCGATACACACAGCCTTTCGACAAAAGCCGTTGGAACCTGCCCAAAAACACCATCGTTATGGTGGACGGCAGCGGAATGCAGAAGAAAGTCCTTGCGGAATCGAAGCAGTATTTCCGCGACAACTATCCGCTTATCTTCATCGCCGACAAGGAGGGAAATCTGGTTTTCAAAAGCGAGGGCTACCGCATTGGCACCGCCGAACTTATCTATAAAACATTGACACAAATTAAATAACTGACATTTAAATATATATCTCACAATGGAACAATATAGCATACCTGTACTTCTGCTCACCGGATATCTGGGTAGCGGAAAAACAACTTTGGTAAACAACATCCTGAACAACCGCAAGGGACTGCGTTTTGCGGTGATTGTGAACGATTTGGGCGAAGTGAACATCGACGCCGACCTGATACAGCAAGGCGGCGTGGTGGGACAAAAGGACGAAAGTCTTGTGGCCCTGCAAAACGGCTGCATCTGCTGCACACTGAAAATGGACCTTATCGAGCAGCTGAGCGATATTATTGCCCAGCACAAGTTCGACTACATCGTTATCGAAGCCAGCGGCATCTGCGAGCCCGAGCCTATCGCACAGACCATCTGCTCCATGCCCATCCTCGAAGAGAAATACACCCGCAACGGCTTGCCGCGCTTGGACTGCGTGGTGACTGTAGTCGATGCACTGCGTATGCAGAACGACTTCGGCGGCAAGGACCTTGTGAAAGGACATTTTGAGGAGGACGACCTCGAAAACCTTATCATCCAGCAGATTGAGTTCTGCAACATAGTGCTGATAAACAAAGCCTCCGAAGTGCCCGAACAGGAGCTGGGACGCATACGTCAGCTGGTGCATACCCTCAACCCCAAGGCGCGTATCATCACCTGCGATTACGGCAATGTGGATTTCAACCAGATTCTGCACACACATCTCTTCGATTTCGAGAAAACGGCCACCTCGGCCACGTGGGTGCGTGTGGTGGAGGACATACACGACGATGACGACGACCTGCACATACACCATCACCACCACGATGACGATGATGACGACGAGCACGAACATCATCACGACCACGATGATGACGATGAACACGACGAACATCATCACCACGAGCACGAAGAGCACGAGGAACACGGGCACCATCATCATCATCATCATCACCACGACCACGACGAGGGTGAAGCCGAGGAATACGGCATCAGCACTTTCGTATATCACTCGCGCAAGCCGTTCTACCTGCGTCGTTTCGACGAGTTTGTGAGCCGTCTGCCGAAAAACGTGATACGTGCCAAAGGCGTGTGCTATTTCCGCGAGGAGTACGACGTTTGCTATGTCTTCGACCAAGTGGGGAAACAAGTGTCGCTACGCGATGCCGGACAGTGGTACGCCTCCATGCCGCCCGAGGACCTGCAGCAGTTTATGATTGCCAACCCGCAGATTCTCAACGACTGGGACGACCTCTACGGCGACCGCATGCAGAAACTCGTGTTCATCGGACAAAAGATGGACCGCGACGAACTCATCCGCCAGCTCGATGACTGTATTGTTAAGTAGGCAGTTGGTAGGATTTAGTAGTCAGGATTCAGTTGGCAGATAATAAGAAAAAGTTGGCAATTCAAAGAATTGCCAACTTTTTATATTTCAACTTTCAATTATCAATTTTCAACTTACAAAAAGTTTTCCACCGCCATTGCATAGCCTTTTAGTCCGAAACCCGTAACACAGGCGCGGCACACGGGGGCGAGCAGCAAGGTGTGGCGGAAATCCTCGCGGGCAAAGACATTGCTGATATGCACCTCCACGGCAGGCGTTTTCACCGCAGCCAGGGCATCGCGGATGGCCACCGAGGTATGCGAATAGCCGCCGGCGTTGATAATGATGCCGTCGTAGCTGAACCCCACCTCCTGAATCTTGTCAACAATCTCGCCTTCTATGTTGCTCTGGAAATACGACAGCTCCACGTCGGGAAACCGCTTTTTCAGTTTTTCGAAATAGCTCTCGAACGACTCGTTGCCGTACACTTGCGGTTCTCTACTGCCCAGTAGGTTGAGGTTAGGTCCGTTGATGATAATGAGTTTCATGATGTTTTATCGTCTTGTTTGGGTGATGCAAAAATACAATTTATTTTTTAATTCACAAAAGATGCAAAATCGACATCGTCCGCAAAAACACAATTCCACGAACTGATAATGCGTATTTATGGTATTTTCAGTTGGCGAAATTCAGTCTTGCCAAGCGCATATAACATTGTTGAAATTGCGTTGCCGCAGGTCTTCGTGGGTGATGAAAAAATTGAAACAGGCAATCTCATATTTCATTTCCAACCCATAGTTGCAGTATAGCAGAATCTCGTACGAATCCCAGTTTTTGTCGAGTTCATCGTAAAAATTTTTATTAGTTACCCAAACACCGCCTTCGTAGCCGCCGAGATACCCCCACGAATCCTCATCGTAATAATCTTCAATCTGTTCTGCTACCATTTCCCTTTCTTCGTGTGAAAGGGTATTCTCTGCCCATATTACAATTTCCGGGTAACCGTGTCCAACCTTGAACCATACACTTTTTTCCTCATCAATCTCCATGTCGGCAGGCGGTTCTGCACGGTGCAGATTATTTGTGTCGGGTGTGAAAAGCACCTTGCCGCCTTCGTAGCTCCCGAAGAAATGCAACATCCCCTCGTGTGGATAGTGGTTTTCGGGGTCGTGGGCGGCTAAATCGGGGCAATGCAGCTGCAGACAAAAATACATCGGCGTACCGTCGTCATCCACAGGCCACGTAAAACCCTTCGGCACATCGGGCAACCCTCCCACTTTACTGCAGCCTGGAGTTGGGATGTTCAACTCATTTGGATAAATCTTTATGCATTTGCGACGCATCGCTCGTAGTTTTTCCACAGCTTCGGCAACCTTTTTCTTGTCGGGTTTTGATTCGACAAAACTTTTCACCTCGGCAAGAATCACCACCGCGACGACATATATTATCATTATTCCGATGACAACCCATCCCCAGTTTTGCACAAACTCCGCACCTTGGGGACTGTAACTGGCCAGCGCCCAAAGCGACAGCGCCACCAGTATGCCTGGCACAAGCGCAAAAAGAATTATTTTCCAATGGTTGCTCATAAAAAAGGGTCAAATCCTCTTCACGTTCTCAATTCCGTCCACGGCCTGCAGTTTCTGCATCAGGTTGTTGAGGTCGTCGAGGTTGGACACATAGACCATGATAAGGCCCTTGCCAACTCCTTCGCTACCTTCGATGGTGATGCCGCGTATGTTGAGGTCCATCTCTTCGGATATGACGCGGGTAAGGTCCTGCAGCAGTCCGCGGCGGTCCATGGCGGTTATCTGTATGGCGGCAAGGAACGACACCGCCTCGCCTTTGCGCCATTTGGCCTTGACGATGCGGTTTTTGTGGGTGGCCATCTCCTCGATGGCGGCGCGACAGTTGGTGCGGTGCACCACAATGCGGTCGTCCTCCACAAAGCCTATCACGTCGTCGCCGGGAACTGGGTTACAGCAGGTGGCGGGCTCAGGTTTCAGGTTGCCGTATTTGGCGTCGAGCAGTATGTTGCCAAAATCGTACTGGTACTGCTCTTTGAGCGGGGTGTCGGTGGTAAGGGCGTTGTCGGCAGGTTTGTCGGTGCCGCCGAAAAGCGACTTAAATGGCGAAAGAAGCATCAGCCACGGCGATTTCTCGTTTTGCAGGCTGTGCTCCACCTCTTCCTTGCCAATCTCGTTGCGGGCTATCTTATAATAGAGGTCAAGGTCGTCGTCGAGGTTGAAATATTTCTTTATCTTGTCGATATTGCCTGGACTGTCTTTCTTCATCAGCGAGGTGAGTATGGCCCGCAGCTTTTTCTCGCCTTCGTCCTTGTAAAGTTTTTTCTGTTCGCGCAGGTTTTTCCTTATCTCTATCTTGGCGTGGGTGGTGATGACGTACGAGAGCCATTCCTCGGTGGGTTGCACCTTTTTCGACGACAGTATCTGCACCTGAGCGCCGCTGCGCAGCCTGTAGTTGTTAGGCACCACCTTGGAGTTCACCTTGGCGCCCATACTCGAAAGACCGAGGTTGGTATGTATGGCAAATGCGAAATCGAGTACCGAAGCACCAGAGGGCAACGTGATCATCTTGCCCTTGGGGGTAAAGACGTAAATCTCTTTGGTGTAGAGGCTCTGTTTGAAATCCTCCACAAAGTCGAGGGCGTTTTTGTCGGAGTTGTCGAGATTTTCGCGTATCTGGTGAAGCCAGTTCTCCACAATGTCGTTGTGAATCTCCTCTTCGGGATGGTTCTCCTTGTATAGGAAATGGGCGGCCATACCTTTTTCGGCAATCTCGTCCATACGTTTGCTGCGTATCTGTATCTCGAGATATTTTCCGCCGTGTCCCATCACCGTGGTGTGCAGCGACTCGTAGCCGTTGGCCTTGGGGGTGGTAATCCAGTCGCGGGTGCGTTCTGGATTTATGCGGTACATGGAGGTGATGATGGAAAATACGCGCCAGCATTCCTCTTTCTCCACCTCTACTGGCACGTCCAATATGATACGTATGGCAAACACATCGTACACTTCGTTGAAAGGCACGCCTTTGCGCACCATCTTGTTCCAGATGGAGAATATGGATTTAACTCGTCCGCTCATGGTGTATTTGAAGCCACGTGCGTCGAGCACGTCGCGCAGCGGACGGCTCACCTCGTCGATATAGCGGTCGCGGTCCACCTCGGAGCTCTCTATCAGGTCTTTGATACGGAAATACTCTTGCGGGTTGGTATATTTCATACACAGGTCCTCGAGCTCGCTTTTTATGGAATAGAGTCCAAGTCGGTGAGCCAGAGGTATATACAAAAACTGCGTCTCCGACGATATGGCTAGCTGTTTGGTGCTTTCCATCGAGTCGAGGGTGCGCATATTGTGCAGACGGTCGCTCAGTTTGAGGAAAATAACATACACGTCGTCGACCATCGCGAGCAGTATTTTCTTGAAATTCTCGGCCTGTATGGACTGGATCTGCATGTCGAAGACCGATATTTTCGTCAGTCCGTCGATAATTCTCGCCACACGGTCGCCGAACACCGAACGCAGCTCGTCGAGGGTGATGTCGGTGTCCTCTACCACGTCGTGAAGCAGTGCGCATTCCACACCCACGGGCCCCACGCCTATCTCGCTAACGGCGATGATGGCCACCTCGAGCGGGTGGAAGATGTAAGGCTCGCCCGATTTGCGGCGCACGTTGGAGTGTGCCTTGCGGGCAATGGAAAAGGCTCGGAAAATCATATCCTCGTCCTCGGTAGAGAGAGGATTCTCGTCGTTGCACAGCTTTATCAGCTGGCGGTATTTTTCGTCAATCTCGCGGGCTTCGCGAACTTCGTCGATTTCGTACATAGCGGCAGATGGTTTAGTGATGGAAGAATGTAATGAGGTTGGCTACTGCAACTCGTCCGCGTCCTCGGGCAGCAGGTCTTCGGGATTCCAGCGTATGGGGTACACGTTGTCCTTGGTGATGGTGCACGACGGGTAGTCGGCCTTTATCTTCTGCTGGAAATAGTATGCGTCCAGACGGCTTACAAAATCGCCGACCTTAATTTTGAAATTGGGCTCCTCGAACACCACATACACGGGTATGTCGGGATATTTCTCCAAAAACTGTTTCTTTTTGGCAAAAGCCTGCGACTTGGAGTTGACTCCCGAAAGCGAGGCTACAAGCAGGCGGTAGCCCGGCACTGTCTTGGCTTTTTCGTTGAACTCGATATGTTTTTCAACAAGGTTGGAAACCTTGGTGTCGCCGGTTACCTGCACCGACCCCCGCGACTGTGCCTGTGCGCCAACGCACAAAACTACAGTGGCAAACGACAGTAAAAATCTTCTCATATTGCGATAGATAGAGGGTTTTCCGATTATTTTTCTCTTTTGAAATCAAACTGCAAATTTACACAAAAAAAATGACTTTTTTCGTATCGGCACATAAAATAATGAACATTTTATTTTGTTCGTAGTTGAACAATGCGGGGACTCGGCACTTCGACAAGCTCTGTGACCTCGCCCGCCGTTTTTGAAAATTATCGGTGCATTAGCCTATCGACGGTACACTTTCACATCTTAACATCTTAACGCCTTCACATCTTAACTTCCTCACGTCTTCACAAAAAAACGGCGCAAGGCATAACCTCGCACCGTCTGTTGTTGTTGATTTGTTTCTCTGAATCGTTATCTTGCAGCACCGTGCAAATCGGTGGAGTGGATGGTAAGAACCGGCGTAAGCGAGTGGTGTATCATCTGCTGTGCGTACGAGCCGAGCAGTATGTTCGACATCGTTGTCTCCTGTTCGGCCATAATCATGATAAGGTCGGCGGAGATCTGTTCGGCAAATTCGAGGGTGGTCTGAGTCACGTTCTCTGTCTCCATCTTCGACACAGAGCACCTGATGCCGGAAGCCACGAGCACTTTCTCGGTCTGTTCCACGTATTTGTCAACAATGTTGCGTACATCGGCCACGCCTGAGCTGTAGAGCCCTAGCACAAACACCTCGGAGTTGAAGGCACGTGCGAACTTGATGGCGTGGGTAACCTTCTGACGTGTCTCCATCGAGCTGTCGAGAGGCAGCACTATTTTCTCCAACGCCTTGTTGAAGTTGAAGTTCTCGCGGATGGTGAGCACCGGAAGGGTGGCTTCGGTGATGGTACGGTAGGCGTTCTTGCCTATCCAGTTGCGTTCGTAGCCCGAAGTACCGTGCGAACCCACCACGATGAGCCATGCTCCTTCCTCCTCGGCCACGGCGTTAAGCTCGCGGTACACGCGTCCGTGACGGATGATGCACTCCAGTTTGCCCGTGTGCAGTTTGCTCTCGTGACGTTTAATCACTTCGTTGATTTTATCGTTTATCTCCTGATCCGACATCAGTGCCGAATCGTATTTTGTGGATAAAACATAAACTAATTTCAGTTGGTTTCCCCATCTGTTGGCAAGGTCGATTGCAAGGTCGATTGCACAGTCGGAACCCTTTGAAAAATCTATTCCTACAATAATTGTATCCATAGCGATTGAATTATTTGTCCGTATACTTATACATTAAAACTATCGGCAAAGTTACATTTTTTTTTACAAATCGCAAAAAAAATCGTATTTTTGCACTTCAAAAAATTATAAAACAATGAAAAAAATAATTACCGCATCCCTTTTACTGATGCTGCTTTTCGCGGGCAAAGCGTCCGCCGTGGAGGCCTATCCACATAAAATTAAATATCCCCAACCCGACGGGAAAACCATCGTAACCCTGACAATGCGCGGCGACGAGCGTGTGAGCTGGGCAGAGACAGAAGACGGCTACACTTTGGTGTACAACTCCCAAGGATATTTCGTTTACGCCACCCGCGACCAGCGTGGCGACATGGTGCCGTCGCAATACATTGCAACGGAAATAACAGCGCGCAGCGCCGAGGTGTCGGACTTCCTTGCTCGCACCCCGAAATATCTTCGCTACAGCCGCTCGCAAGTCAATGACATGCTTTCGATTTGGAATATCCGCGAAAACAAAGCCAAAGCGCTGGAGAAAAGTAGCAATACCACCGACACGGTGCGTATCCTTGTGATAATGATGCAGTACCCCAACCGCTCGTTTGCAAGGACACAACAGGAGATAAACAACCTATTCAACCAAGTGAATTACTCCGCCGGAAACGCCCGCGGCAGTGTACACGACTACTATAACGAGGTTTCGTACGGAAAACTGAAACTCGTGGCCGACGTGGTAGGACCCTACACCTGCGACTATAACTCGAGGCACTACGGCAAACACGGTCAAGGCTCTGCAGCGCAGGGTAGCGAGTTCGCCACCGAAGCTATGCGCAAAGCCGTGGCCGGAGGCGCCGACTTCAGCCGATACGACAGCGACGGCGACGGTGCTGTGGACTGTGTTCACATCATTTTCGCCGGTTTTGGTCAAGAATCTGGCGGAGGCGACAGCGTGATATGGTCGCACAAATGGTCGGCATCGCAGCGTGTGGTGAACAATGGCAAATATGCCCAAGTCTATTCCTGCTCCCCCGAACTGTCGGGCAACGCAGGGAACAACACAACAAACAAAATGTCGCACATAGGCGTACCATGCCACGAGATAGGCCATGTGCTCGGTGCACCCGACTTCTACGACATAGACTACGCTGACAACGGACAGTACCCCGGCATGGGCAACTGGGACATTATGGCAGGCGGCAGCTGGAACGGCACACCTCATGAGGGCGGCAACTCTCCGGCTCACCACAATGCCTACACCAAGGCTTATATATACCACTGGGTAAACCCCGTAGTGCTTACGGGATACGACACCGTTACACTTCAGCCTGTAAAATCCGACTCCAACTCTTTTTACCGTATCAACACCGCTACTCCCAATGAATTTTACCTTATCGACAACCGCCAGAAATTGGGTTATGACACCGCAATACCTGGTCACGGACTGATGTTCTACCACGTGCACAGCAGCCTCAATCCTCTTTCCAACATTGGGGCCAACTACACACATCCTATGAAACTATATCCCGTTTGTGCAACGGCATCGGCTCCAATACCTTACGACTCCGCATCATACGGCGATATTAACAGTGCCAACTGTCCATTCCCCGGACACGGCAACCGCACTTCGTTCACCGACTACACCACCCCTCGCACTTGGTCGTGGGCAGGTGAAAATAGCTATATGCCTATACAACAGATAACTGAAAACACAACCAACCACACCGTTACTTTCATATACGGATACCCGACCAACCCCAACTGCAATGCGCCCACCAATGTACGTGTCGATGCTATCACCGACGACTATGTGGAGCTAAGCTGGACGAACAACAGCAGCGCCACTGTTTGGGAAATACAATACTGTCGCTCCGGACTCGACCCGTCGGTGGCAAGCAACATGCGCAAAATAAGGAACATCACCAATACCTCCTACCGTATAAACAATCTTCCTGTAAACGACACTATATATGATTTTTACGTACGTTCTATATGTGGTGTTGGCGACACCAGCGCTTGGAGTCTTATTAAAGCTTCATCGCTGATAAAAATGCCATCTTCGGGAAGAGACTCCATTAAAGCCTGCGGCATACATATCTACGACAACGGCGGCCCCAATACTGATTATCTGGAAAACAACAACTCCATACTTGTGGTGAAAGCCGCACATCCCAAAGCCAAAGTGAACATCAGCGGCATCCTCAACCGCGAGGATTTCGACGAAGTTTATATCTTCGACGGCGAAGACACCTCCGGCACACTGATTAACCACTACTACAATGCTTCTCCGTCCGGTGCGTTTGTCAACGATTCGGTGAACGACACTTCGGTATCCGGAGTACTTACTATTCTTTTTGTATCAGACCCATACCTTGCCGGCACCGGCTTCGATTTCCTCGTTACATGCATCGACACCGCAGACTGTAGCGAACAACCCGTGCCCTACACCGAAGATTTCCACAATTACGAATCCTCAAATGCCACTGCTGCCGGCGGTAACATTCCGCGCTGCTGGACAACATACACGTCAAACACATCTGCCTCGACTGCCGCAGGATTCCAACCCCACGTTTGTGCAACAAGCAACTACTCTCCGTACGCCTCTCAATCCAACAAATATCTTGTTATGGCTGTTAAACGTGAGACAAGTTCGCAAAGGGCTTACGCAATACTGCCCGGTTTTGACGACACTATAACAAAATGCAAAATCTCCTTCAAAGTTAGAATGGGAGGCTCGACTGTATCGGCAAACACCGAAAAACTGCAACTGGGCTATGTAGCCAACTACACCGGAAGCAAAGCAACCGACACTGTGTTCACTCCTCTTACCACAATAAGCCATACAACAACAGGAAACTCAACCGCCCCAACAGCCAATGAAAGAGTTGTTTCCTTGAACAGTTACAACATACCCGACACTGCACGTCTGGCTTTCCGTTGGATGACAACAAGAACTTCCGGTACGAGCACTTACTATTGCGGCATCGACGATATCAATGTTACGTCGTGCGAAGGCAGCTCGCAACAGGATGTGTTCACTTGCAATCCTACCTACACATGGACTCTGAACGGAGAGACCTACAGCAGCGACACCGTTGTTATGCACCGCATCTCCGGAGCATCGTCCACCGGATGCGACAGCTTGGTTTACCTCAACCTCACATTCCGCCACCCCACTTCGGCCACCGACACAATCAGGGCTTGCCGTAGCTACACTTGGATAAACGACACCACCTACACCACAAGCAACTACACCGCCGTGCACCATCTCACCAACACTATGGGCTGCGACAGCACTGTTTACCTGCACCTGACAATACAAAACGACACTCATGTCATCGACAACGTGGTGGCTTGCGGCAGCTCCTACACTTGGATTGACAGCATTACCTACACCTCCAACACAACTACACCAACTTACAACTACACAACATCTACCGGCTGTGACAGCACGATACACCTCCACCTCACCTTCGCCACCCCCACCTATGGTGTTGATACAGTAATAGCCTGCGACTCAGTAACATGGATAAACGGTGTTACCTATCGTATGTCCACCTCAGTGCCACGCTGCACCATTGTTAATGCAATGGGTTGCGACAGCATCGTACAACTGCGCCTCACCATCAAACACAAACCTACCAACCTGCAGGTTTCCGCCGACCGCACCACTATCGACGCTGGTGACAGCGTTACACTCACAGCCTCTGGTGCCGTGAGCTACCTGTGGTCCACCGGAAGCACCAACAACCCCATTGTTGAATTCCCGAGAACGACAACCGAATACTCCGTGATAGGCATCAACGCCAACTCGCCGGATTGTATGGACACCGCCTCTGTGATAATAACGGTGAACGCGGGAATCAACAACGCCGACGCCTTCAGGCTGAACGTCTACCCCAACCCGGCACAGCATTTCATCACCGTGGATGGCGACAACCTCAGCCAGATACTTATCTACAACTCTGTGGGACAGTGCGTTGCAAAACAGACAGCCATCAACGGCAAGAACAACATCTCCATCGAAGAGCTTGCCGACGGCATCTACACCCTGCAAGTGCTCAACACAGCGGGCGAAAAATCCGTAAGGACTTTCGTGATACACCGCAACTAATACGAATAACCTAACTAACAGCGGGACTGGAAAACTCACAGCCCCGCTGTTTTTGTTAAGATAAACATCGATTCTATGAAAAACGACGACAACCCCTCCCCCACCCAGTCTAAAATGGGCATCGGCGGACTGATACGCAAACTACTACCCTTTGTGCTTCCATACCGCTGGCTGCTGATAATCACCCTAACCCTCACTTTCGTAGGCTCGCTGATGGCTCAGGTAAACGCCATTGTCCTCGACCGTACCGTGGACAAAATCAACGAGTTGCTGCATATCGAAGGCGGTTTTTCGTGGGCCACTGCGGCACGGGTGCTACTGATAGTCAGCGTCATACTGCTCGGCAAAGAGCTGTTGTCGGCACTGATAACCTTCGGACAGAGGCTTTTCGGCGAAAAAATCCGTATCAACGTAAGCCGTGACCTGTCACTGAAAGTGGTGGACCGCATACTGTCGTTCCGAATGGCTTTCTTCTCCGCCGACGGCAACGAAACCGGCAAGCTGCAGTCGAAGATAGACCGCGGCACTATGAGCCTCAGCAACACGGTAAAGAATTTCTTCATCGACATCATCCCTCTGTTCACCAGCGCCATACTGGCTTTGTGTCTTATGTTTGCCGCCAATGTATACGTGGGACTCGTGGCTTTGTGCATAGTGCCACTGTATTTCGTCATCACCGCTTGGCAGGCGCGCAAGCTTAAAGGATGGCGGCACAAGGTGTTCGGCACCCATCAGGCTTTGAATAACGGCATTATGAACATCATCGAGAGCATCGCCGTTATTAAATCGTTCAACCGCGAGGAACTCGAGGCGCAACGTCAGGCCGACCTGCAGATGCAGTCCACCGAACAGCAGATGGAGACCCGTAAGACCTCGTTCCTGTTCGAAGGCGGCAAGACTTTCGTGGAACAGATTGGCACCGTGCTTATCATCATCCTCACCGCCTATCTGGTGCTCACAGACTATCCGGGCATGACGATAGGTAAGATAATGTACCACGTGCTGCTTTTCAGCAACGTAAGCGCTCCCATACGCCAGCTGCACCGCATCTACGACGACCTCAACGACGCCCTTATCTACGCCGAGAGTTTCTTCGGAATCCTCGATGCCGACAACGAGGTGGAACAGAGCGGACAACACTGTCCCGACAAGGTGGAAGGACTTTTCGAGCTTAAAAACGTCGAATTCACCTACGGCAACGGCACCCACGCCATACGCGACATGTCGATGACCATCCATCCCAACCAGACTACCGCCCTCGTGGGACTGAGCGGCGCCGGCAAAAGCACCGTGGTGAACCTGCTCGACAAATTCTACACCCCCGACAGCGGCACCATCACCCTCGACGGCGTACCACTGCAACAATGGGACACGCAGGTGCTACGCGACAACATCGGACTTGTGCTACAGAAGAACCATATCTTCAGCGGCACCATCGAAGAAAACATACGCTACGGCAAGCCCCAAGCCTCGTTCGAAGAGGTAGTACATGCCGCACAGCAGGCATATATCTACGACCAGATTATGGAACTGCCCGACAAATTCCAATCCAACGCACTACAGCTGAGCGGCGGACAACAGCAACGCATAGCCATAGCCCGCATGTTCCTCAAAAATCCGCCCATCATCTTCCTCGACGAGCCCACCGCCAGCCTCGACGCCATCGCCACCGAACAAATAAAAGCCTCCATCGACGCCATCAAGAAAAACCGAACCGTCATCGTAATCTCGCACAACATCGGCCAAATTATCGACTCCGACTACCTCTACGTGCTGCAAACCGGACACGTGGAACAGAGCGGCATACCCGACGACGTGTACCGCAGCGGCGGACTCTACAAAGAAATTCTCGACGCCAGCGCCCGAAGCATGAACGCCGACAAAATAGCGCACACGATGGAGAATTAGCACTTTTTCTTGTAATAAACTATTGATTTTCAACAAAATTACAACTATTGCGTCAATTTCTTTTGCAAAAAAACAAAAAAATAAGTACCTTTGTAAAGTGAAACAGTCATATCAAAGACTGTAAACCACTGTTTAATAGTTAAATACAGAATATCCAAATGAAATACAACCGAATACTTCTCAAACTCAGCGGCGAATCGCTGATGGGCAAACAGAGCTACGGCATAGCCCCCGAAATGCTCGAACAATACTCCCGCGACATCAAGACCGTGGTGGAAAAAGGCGTTGAGGTGGCCATCGTCATAGGCGGAGGCAACATTTTCCGCGGCCTCAGCGGCGCCGCCAAAGGCATGGACCGCGTGCAGGGCGACTACATGGGAATGCTCGCCACCCTTATCAACAGCATGGCCCTGCAGGCCGAGCTGGAGAAACAGGGACTCAAGACCGAACTCCTTTCGGGACTGGCCATCGAGCCTATCTGCAAAGAGATGAGCCGTCGCCGCGCCATCGAGGCCATGGGCGAGGGACGTGTGGTAATCATCGGCGGCGGAAGCGGCAACCCCTTCTTCACCACCGACACCGCCTCGGCACTGCGCGCCGTGGAGATAAAAGCCGATGCTATACTCAAAGGCACCCGCGTTGACGGCGTTTATACCGCCGACCCCGAGAAAGACCCCACGGCAACCAAATACACCACACTCTCCTTTGCCGAAGCTCTGGGCAAGAAACTCAAAGTGATGGACCTCACCGCCTTCGCACTATGCGAGGAAAACAGCCTGCCAATCTACGTTTTCGACATGAACACCCCCGGCAACCTGCTCAAAGTGGTGGAAGGCCAGCCTATAGGCACCGAAGTGAAATAAATATTATACAAATAAATAAAACACAATAAGATATGATTACCAAATTAGACGATGTTTTGGCATTGGCCAAATCGAAAGGCAAAAAACGTTTGGTTGCCGCCTACGCTAACGACGCGCACACCATCGAAGCTGTTTACAACGCAATAAAAGCCGGCATAGTGGATGCCACCCTCGTGGGCGACGAAGCCACTATCAAAAACGTATGTGCCGAACACGGTTTCGACGCATCGTTGTTCAAAATAGTGCAGGAAGCCGACGAAACCAAAGCCGGCGTGGTGGCCGTTAGCCTCATCAACAAAGGCGAAGGCGATTTCCTGATGAAAGGCCTCCTCAGCACCGACAAATACATGCGTGCCATCCTTAACAAAGAAACCGGCCTTATGCCCGGCAAAAAGAACGACATGCTCACACACATAGCTGTGTTCGAAGTCCCCACCTACCACAAACTGCTCATCGCCAGCGACGTGGCCATCGTTCCCGCTCCCGATATGAAACAGAAACAGGCCATCCTCGGATACCTCGTAAGCACCGCCAAATCGCTGGAAATTGCGAAACCCAAAGTGGCCGTTCTTGCCGCCACCGAACAGGTGTCCACCGGCATGCCAGCCTGCGTTGAGGCTGCCATCATCTCCAAGATGGGCGACCGCGGTCAGATAAAAGGTGCCTTGGTTGACGGTCCTCTGGCCCTCGACGTGGCTATCGACAAAGAGAGCGCCCAGATTAAGAAACTCACCGGCGAAGTGGCCGGCGACGCCGACTGTCTGCTCTTCCCCAACATCGAATCGGGCAACGTTTTCTACAAAACTTGCACAAAATTTGCCGGCGCCGAACTCGGATGCATGGTGGTTGGCGCCAAAGTGCCCTGCGTGCTCACCTCGCGCGGCGACACAGCCAAGACCAAGCTGTACTCCATAGCTCTGGCTTCGCTGCAATGCAAATAAAAAATGCGATTTTCATTGAACATAGCGATGGCTGTCATGCCGATAGCCATCGCTTTTTTTGAACAACAAAAAATGAATATTATTATGAAATACAACAAGTTGTTCGTCATTCTGCTTGCCTTTTTCACCCTAAACACCACCTCTTTTGCAGGCGAAGTGCTTATAAAAACGGTGAAAATCCACAAGGAGAACGGTAAAAGGCACTTTTTCGGACTCACACGTCCACAATACAGCATCGCCAATGTCAGCGAGATGCTGATTCCCGCCAAGGACGGTGAAAGGGAGTTCACTTTCCGCAACGTGGAGATGGAACTCAAAAACCCTGGACACGAGAAATGCGATGTGGAGTGTGCAGAAGATTATGTATATGGCTATAACAGCCTGAAAGTAAGCGAAAAGAACTTCGACTTGGTTATAAACAGTCTGCTGAAAAAGATAGACCGTCTGCTGAAAAAAGGGCAGTCGTCGGGTACCTATAACGAGGAGATGACGGTGGAGGCGGGCGGCATTGAAATGAAATTCCGCTTTTTGGCCGAATGGGAAAACGGCAACGAAAATGGCGACGCCGACATCTTTATCAGAGTGTGGGACATCTCGGATTTCGGCAACAAAGACACCAAGTAACACAAAACAATTAAAACAGAAAAATCATGAATTACCTTGAAGAACTCAACGTGGCCATTACAGTGTGCGACACCGAAGGCAACATATTGGATATGAACGCTAAATCCGCCAAGACTTTCGAAAAATCGGGCGGCAAGGACCTTATCGGGGGCAACCTGCTCAACTGCCATCCCGAACCGGCACGCTCCAAACTTATCGACATGCTGCACAACCCGCGCACCAACGCCTACACCATCGAGAAAAACGGCGTAAAAAAACTCATCTACCAGACTCCATGGTACGACAACGGCGTTTTCGGCGGACTTGTGGAACTTTCAATGGAAATACCCTTCGAAATGCCCCATTACGTACGCAAACCCCAGCAATAAAGCCATGACCTCCGACGAACTTCTGATGCGACGCTGTTTCCAGCTGGCCCGCAACGGGCGGGGACACGTAAGTCCCAACCCTATGGTGGGCTGCGTGGTGGTGAATCCCGCCGGCGACATCGTGTCGGAGGGGTATCACCAATACATCGGCGGTTTCCACGCCGAACGCAACGCCCTGCTGCGGCCGTACGACTTCCGAGGCTACACACTGTACGTCAATCTGGAGCCCTGCTCACACTACGGCAAAACGCCCCCCTGTGCCGACCTCGTGGTGGAAAAGGGAATTAAAAAAGTGGTCGTCTCCACCCTCGACCCCAATCCTCTCGTTGCTGGAAACGGCATCCGCAAGCTGAAAGAGGCTGGCATAGAAGTGGTTACGGGAGTGCTTGAAAATGAAGGACGCTTTCTCAACCGCCGTTTTTTCACCTTTATGGAGAAACAACGCCCCTACGTTATTCTGAAATGGGCCGAAACTGCCGACGGTTTTATGGACATCGACCGCAGTAACAATCCTAACGGCAAATACTGGATAACCAACGACATACTGAAAATCCTCTCCCACAAATGGCGTACAACCGAGGATGCCATTATGGTGGGCACCAACACTGTGGCCAACGACAATCCGCAGCTCACCGCCAGACTCTGGCACGGCCGCAATCCGCTACGTATCACTATCGACCGCACCGGGCGTCTGCCCGATGACTCGCACCTGCTCCACGGCTCCACGCCGACAGTGGTTTTCACCGAAAACAGCAACCTGCAAAGTCGTGAAAATCTGACTTTTGTCAAAGTAGATTTCCAAAACATTCTGCCGAGTGTGCTCGACTATCTTTATCAAAACAAGATACAATCCGTCATTATCGAAGGTGGCAAACAGCTGATAAACAGTTTTTTGGAACAAGGCCTCTGGGACGAGGCACGGCAGCTGAAAGGCAGCATCGAGTTCGGCAGCGGACTGACCGCGCCGCAGATTGCCTCCAATCCCAGTCGCACCGAAGTCTTTGGCGACAACACAATAACTTATTACTACAACCAATGTTCGAGGACACTTACAAAACAATAAGATACGCGTCGCAAGGCGTTTACAAGGAGAAAGGCAGCAAGTTTCTGGCCTTTGCCTACCCCATTGCCACCGAAGCCGAGGCCAAAGCGCATCTCGAGGAGCTCCGCAAGCAGTATTTCGACGCCCGTCACCACTGCTACGCCTACATCCTTGGCGCCGACAAAGCCGCCTACCGCATCAACGACGACGGCGAGCCTTCCAGCACCGCAGGAAAGCCTATCTACGGACAGCTGCTCTCGCACGACCTTACCAACATAATCATAGTGGTGGTGCGCTATTTCGGCGGTATAAAACTCGGCGTGCCGGGACTTATCAACGCCTATCGCACCGCAGCCAAGGACGCCATCGACAACGCCATAATCATCGAGAAAAACATCACCGAAGTGTACAACCTGCAGTTCACCTACGAGCAGATGAACAGCGTGATGAAAATACTTAAAGATGAGGAACTTCCGCAATGCAACCAGAAATTCGAGCTGGACTGCTCGCTGGATTTCTCGGTGCGGCAGTCGGCAAGCACAAGGGTTTGCGACGAAATTTTAAAACTTAAAGGCGTGAAACTCACCCTTTTGCGGATTGAATAACATCAGCTGTTTTCCATCTCCTCCAACTGCTCCGACAGAATCTCCCATTCGTACATCCGCTCCTCCAACGATTTCTGGAGTTTTTGGTACTTGGTGTAATAATCGGGGTCCGTGGCCATTATCTCCGGCGATTGGACCAGCTGTTCGTCCATCTCCTTTATCTTAGTTTCGAGAGAGTTTATCTCTTCCTCCACCTTGCTCACCTCCGAGCGTTTTTTGCGCAGGGCGCGTTCCCTCTCCTTGGCCTGCTCGTAGCTCAGCTTGTTTGCCGAAACCTCTTTCGGGGCGTTCTTTTCGGCTTTTTGCGCCGCCTCAAGGACTTTCAGACTTTCTATCTTGCGGTGCTCCAAAAATTCGAAGATGTCGCCTTTGAACTCGTGGATTTGGTGGTCGCGGAACTCGTAAATGGTGTCGGTGAGGCCTTCGAGAAAATCGCGGTCGTGGGATACCACTATCAGCGTTCCTGTGTATTGCAGCAGGGCGTTTTTCAGCACATCCTTCGAAGCCATGTCGAGGTGGTTGGTAGGCTCGTCGAGCACTAGCAGGTTGGTGGGAGTTAAAAGCAGTTTAGCCAATGCCAGACGGGCTTTCTCGCCGCCCGAAAGCACCTTCACCTTTTTGTCGATGTCGTCGTCTCCGAAAAGGAATCCGCCAAGGATTTTACGCATCTTGGGACGAATGTCGCCCACCGCCACACGGTCGATGGTCTCGAACACGGTGGCCTCGCCGTCGAGCAGGGCGGCCTGGTTTTGTGCAAAATAGCCGATAGTTACCTGATGGCCGGGCTTGTAAACGCCGCTGTAGTCGGTAATCTCGCCTACGATTATCTTGGCCAAAGTGGACTTGCCCTCGCCGTTGCGGCCTACAAAAGCCGTCTTGCTGCCTTTTATTATTGTTAGGTCGATGTTGTTCAGCACCTTGTTGGTGTCGTAGGCCTTGCTGAGATCCTGCATTTCAACCACTATCTTGCCCGAATGTGGTGCTGGCGAAAATTGGAAACGTATGCTTTCGGTGCTCACCTCGTCGATGCTCACTTTGTCCATCCGCTCCAGCTGTTTTATGCGGCTCTGCACCTGTTTGGCTTTGGTAGCTTTGTAGCGGAAACGGTCGATAAAGCTCTGTATCTGCATTATCTCGCGCTGCTGGTTGGTAAGTGCGGCCATCTGCGAGGCGCGACGTTCCTGCATCAGCTCCACGTAACCGCTGTACGATGCTTTGTAGTCGTAGATACGTCCGGCGGTAATCTCGATGGTGCGGTTGGTGATATTGTCCAGAAAAGCCCTGTCGTGCGAAACCAATAGCACGGCGCCTTTGTAGCCCGCCAGATAGCTTTCGAGCCATTGTATGGACTCGATGTCGAGGTGGTTGGTGGGCTCATCGAGGAGTATGAAATCGGGGTGGCGTAGCAGTATCTTGGCTAGCTCCACGCGCATCTGCCAGCCGCTGCTGAATTCTGTTATCGGACGGTCGAAATCGCTGTGGCGGAAACCCAGTCCGAGCAACACCTTTTCGGCCATCTCGCGGCGGTTGTTGCCCCCAAGCATGGCAATACGTTCCATACATTCGTGGTGGCGGTTGAGCAGTTGCTCGTATTCGCGGCTTTCGTAGTCGGTGCGGTCGGCAATCTGTTGGGTGAGGTTTTGCAGCTCTGTCTCAAGTTCGTCGATATGTGCGAAGGCGGTGAGGGCTTCGTTGAGCACACTCATCGAGCCGTTGGGGATCATCTCCTGCGGCAGATAGCCCACGCTCTGCTCTTTGGCAATGACGATTGTGCCTGTCTCTGGATTCTGCTGTCCGGCGATGATTTTCATCAGTGTGGACTTGCCGGCGCCGTTCTTTCCCACGAGGCCAATGCGGTCGCGGTCGGCGATGTTGAAGGTAACATTGTCGAAGAGGTTGGTTCCGGTGAACTGCACCGACAGGTTGTTTACGGCTATCATTGCACGAGTTCTCTTATAAAAAGCGAAAGAGCCTTGTTTGAGGCTCTTTCGCATATTTTACATTAAATTGTGTACTACTCGAGTTGGAATACAACAGGCAGTGTGTATTGCACACGCACGGTTTGTGTACGTTGTTTTCCGGGAGTCCATTTCGGCATTCCGCGAACCACGCGCACGGCTTCTTCGCCGCATCCGCCACCAATATCACGGACAGCTTTCGGGTTCGAGATAGAGCCGTCTTTTTCAACAATGAACTGCACAAAAACTTTACCTTGCAGGTTCTGTTCTTTGGCGATGTCCGGATATTTGAGGTTTTTGGAGAGGTATTTGTACAAAGCCTCTTCGCCGCCAGGAAATTCGGGCATTTTCTCTACCGATATAAAAGGAGTTTCCTCTTCTTTAGCCTGTTCGGGTTCTTCCTCAACAGGAGCTGTATAAGCATCTTGTGCTGAATTTTCGTTGTCGCCAGCATCTACCGGCAGAAATTCATCTTTGATTTCTACGTTATCAGCCACAACTTTAAATTCCGGAGCCTGTACTTCAGGTTCGGGGGGAGGGGGTGGCGGTTCGGTAGGATCGGTTATCTGAACATCAACATCATCAATTAAGACCTCGGCAGTCTGAACTTGTTCAATCTCCTCTTGGTCGTAACTCTTGATATTGAATGCCAACAATACTATTGCCAAGCTTACCACCAGACCTATCTCCAAATATAGACCTTTCTTTTTTTCAAGGTCAGCCTTGGGTGATTTCTTTGTTTCCATTTTGTTGGTATTTAATGGTTTACACTATGTTTAACTTCAAAAAACGCTGTGCGTTTCGTTCAGCTAAAATACTACTTTTTTTTCTATTTATTGCCTTTTTTTACACTTTTATTTGTTAAAAAATGTTATATCACACATTTTCAGTATTTTACAGCGGTCTATTTATTGTCACTTAATATTTTACTTTAGTAAAGAGCGCGTCTCTCCGAGACGCTGATTTTCAGCGAGTTCATTTTTTTACCCCCACACTGCGTTCTGGTATTCTCCGCTTCGCTATCAAAACAGCCACTAGCTATTTTTTCATGTGGGGTTATTAAGATTATGTGTCTCCGACACATTTTGGGTAAAGATTATTTTTTATTATCGTTATTTCTTTTGTGGATTGGGTGGCGGCAAAGCTGTCGTCCATCCGCATCCCCACTATCCAGATTATCTCTCCGTCGGCGTTGCAGAGCAGCCATTTTTCGTTTTTCTCGAAGAGCGACAGTCGGTTGTCCTTGAAAAAGTCGCTCACCTTGCGCGAGCCTTTCATACCGAAAGGACGGAAACGGTCGCCGGTGCGCCATTTGCGCAGCACAAGCGGGAATTTTAGCTTGGAGGAGTCCACAATAACCGTGTCGCTGTCGGTAACAAGACTGCGGCTTCCGTCGAATTGGGAGTGCGTGAAGGTGAGGCTTATCGGGACATCGATGCTAACGGCGTCCTCAAAAATTTGGTATTCGGGACTGTCGGGGCAGTTTTCCGAAGGCCTTATTATTATATTGTGTCGGTCGATAAGGATGGTGTGTGAGGCGGAGTACAGCTGTTTTCCGGCACTTTCGAGCGACGACAGCAAGTTGCCCACGGCTGTGGCGTTGAACCCGAACGGACGCAGCATCTCGAAAAGAGCGGTCTGGGCAGGGACGAGCTGTCGTATGTCGCTTTTGGCGATTGTTATCTCGTCGTTGTCGCATCGAAAAATCTGTTGCTGTTTTTCGACTATGGCCTGACGGAAAATCTGTTCGGCATCGGCGAGGTTCCCCATATTCTGGGCCATGGTCCTTTCAATCTGCGGCGAAATCTCTTTCAGCACAGGCATCAGGTTGTGGCGTATCTTGTTGCGCAGAAACAGGGTGTCGTTGTTGGTGTAGTCCTCGTGGAAGGGCAGTTTGTTGGCGGCGGCGTAATCGGCAATCTCCTGCCGTGTAAAAGGCAGCAGGGGACGTATCACGTTGCCGTTTTTGGCGCGAATGCCGTGCAGTCCTGTAAGTCCGGTGCCACGTATCAGGTTGATGAAGAAAGTCTCTATGGCGTCGTTAAGATGGTGCGCAGTGGCTATAAATGAGTATCCGTTTTCCGACGCGGTGCGGTGGAAAAAGTCGTAACGCTGCTTGCGGGCCGCCTCTTCGATAGAAAGTCTATGCTCTTTGGCAAAAGCCGTTGTATCGAACTCTGCACAGTAAAACGGCACTTGGTACTGTTGTGCCAACGCATGCACAAACTCCTCGTCGGCGTTGGAGTCATCGCCACGGAGATGGAAATTGCAGTGCGCTATGCCGAATGAGTATCCCGCTTTCGCGAAGAGGTGCGCCATCACCACGGAGTCCACTCCCCCGCTCACGGCGAGCAGTACTTTGTCGGCAGGTTGTAACAGCGCGGCTTGGCGCTGGTGTTCAACAAAACGCTGCAAAAGAGTGTTGGCGGGCATTGGCTACTGTTTTAAAATAGAGGGTGTCGTTGCCGACACCCTCGTTGTGTTATTTCTGGAAAATCATTTTCCTCATCAGGCGTTGGCCTTCGAACTCAATACCATAATAATATGTACCGGCACTCAGTTTTCCTTTGTCGAGAGTAATGGTGTGCTCGCCAGCGGCGTAGAAGGCGTTGTTTTGGTAAACCATCTCGCCAAGTGTGTTGATGACGAAGAAACGCACATCGCCGTCGTTAGGCAGCGAGAAACCAATTTCTGTTGCTTCGCGGAACGGGTTGGGCGAGTTCTGGTACAGTTGCAGCGTGCTGTTGTCGGCCACTGGCAGTCCCACGTAGTTGGAGCGTTCCACAACGGTAGTCTGGTTGTTGGCGGTATTGTTGTCGTAGGCTATGGTAACGGTGGCGGAGCCGGAGTACTGATGGCTGCTGCTCTTCGGCACCTGACCGGTCAGTTCGAGGTTGTACGACACTCCGGGATAGAGGTTGCGGTTGCTGCGTCCCGTCACTTCGGTGCCGTTGATGATGGCACGTAGAGTTATAGGCGTGGAGGTGATGAGGTTACCCACGTTCTTCACCTGCAGGAACACGCGGCACGAGGGATTCTCGTTCTCTTCGACAAAGACTTTCACGGCTTCAAGGTCGGTGAATGTAGTGCCGAAGGTGCTTGTTGTGTCGTTGCCGGTGTTGATGTCGTTGGGGATGCTGAGGAAGGCCGTTACTGCCGAGTAGGCAGCCGGGCGTTGCGGCATCTGGGCGTTGAAAATGTGGTAGCCGCGTCCGAGGGCGGGTATGGTAGTGTAGCAGGTCTCGGTGACGAGGGTGGAGGTGTCGTTGTCGTAGTAGTAGCCCACGGTGAAGTTTTCCGCACGGCGTGCACCGAGGTTGTCGATGGCCAATTCCACGGTAACGAAATTGTGGTCGTATTCGCAGAGCACCACTTCGGTGGCACGAAGGTCCACTTGGTTGATGGCGGCCGAGATATGTCGCGTCAGTGTGTCGTTGTAGATGTAGTCGTCGCCAGAGAGTCCGGTATAAACATCGAGTATGGAGTTGCCCAACGGTGCGCGCACTTTACGTGCAAAGGTGTAGTTGAAGCTTTCGAGAGGCATCAGCGGGTTGCCGGTGAGAGCCATAAAGTCGATGGTCTCCGTCACAACGGTGGTGTTGAATTTGTAGGTTATCGGCATATTTGTTATGGTGTTGCTGCCGAAGTTCTTGATACGCACGGAGATGGGCAGGCTGTCGCTCGGCACCACTATCTCGCCCGGCGAGAGTATGCTCACCATACCTGCGTCGTTCTGCAGAGGTATCAGTCCATAGGCGGTGCAGGTGGAGTCGTTGCTTGTGTAGATATCGTCGTCGAGGATGGTGTAGGCGCAGATGGTGAAGGTGTCGGGCATAGTGCGTTGCACGATGAACGGCGAGCTTGTGAAACGGTACATCAGTATCTGGTCGGGAGGCAGAGCTCCGGTCCATCTGGCTTTGCGCGGCAATGCCGAGCCTTCGGGATGGTAGGCAATCTCTATCGACCGCAGCGTGTCATAGCCGAAGTTGCGTACTATTACGCGCGGTGCTATGGATTGTCCGAACTGTGGTTCGGAAGCCGCCAGCTGTATGGCTATCACACCGGCATCGATGGCGCGTTTGGCACGACCAATCTCAAGGTCGTCGATAGCGCAGCCGTCCAAAGTGCGTGCTTTAGTTCCAGCTAAAAATACGAAACGTAGCTGTACCTCCTGCGAGAAGTCGTTGCTCACTCGCGACAGCGGGTACTGGAACTGATAGTAGTTGTGTGTTGCATTGAAGCCATCGGGACTGGTGTACCAAGGCAGGGTGTCGCTCTCGTTGCCGAAACGCACCCACTTGCCAAGATAGTTGAGGTATTCCATATACATATAGGAACCCGAAACAAATTGTGCAGCAAGGTTGAAACGGATAGTGTCGGGTTTAATCTGAGCTATATCTATAATAGGTGTGTATAGGTAGCTTATGTTGCCGTAGCCAGTTACGGTTATCGGCGACACGGTGTCGGTAACCCACGCCATAGAGCCGCTGGTTGTGCCTGCGAAATGGTCTTTGTTGGGTGTTCCCCTCTGCCACAGGTTGCGGTTGTAACCGTTTGTACCTTGAGGTGCAAAGAGCATGTCGCTGACTTCGAAATCGTCGGTATAGATGAGGGTAACCACATGGAAGCGGTGGAAGATACGTCCCACGGTGTTGTTGGTCAGGTCTTGGTCGCCGCGTGTGGTGGCTTGTGCCGAGAATTCGGTGGAACCTACGGGGAAGGTGTATGCTGGCAGTGTAACGGTGGCGAAAGCGTTGGAGGCAAGGGAGCCCGTCCACAGGTAGTTGCCACGAACCATACCCGAATCGTTAGTGTAGGAGTAAGCTATGTCCACTGTGTCGATAGTGCTGCTACCGAGGTTGGCGAGTTTCAGCATTATCTGCTGTTGCGGATTGTGGTGGTCTATAATTGCGTCGTCGGGAGACAAGATTCTCATAATGGCTATGTCGGTGTCGGGACGTTCAGAGATACACACAAGGTAGTCCTGAATTTCTCCCTGTTGGATGTTAGTCACACAAGGATTTGCCACCCCTGTTCCGCCTTCTTGCAAAATGATACGCATACGCATACATCCGAGCGGTACGGTGGTGGGCACACGCACGGCGTGTTTTATTGTCTGTCGGGCAAGGATTGAGTCGCCGAACAGACGCTCACCGATCATTTCGAACACTCCGTCACGGTTCCAGTCGATATAAGCTGTTACAAAGGCTTTGGTGGTGGAGTCGTTGATTTTCTTGAAAGTCTCGCAGGTTATCATCAGCGTATCGCGTGTGCCACGGTGCAGTTTAACGGGATCCATCAAAGGATTGTCGAAATTGACAAAGTTAACATATTTACGTCCCATTGCCGGTATTGCGTTGTCGATGTTGGCGAATGTCACACGCGATATATCGAGTCCTGAGGTATCACTAACAGTCGGCGTGCAGTATTGGTTCTCGTTAATCGGAGTTACTCTGCGGCGAGCGGTGTCATTGGCGCGGGTCATCTCGTTGGAGAGGTCGGTCCAAGCCTCTATCTCGTATGTCCAGTTCTGCAGGTTGGGGAAGAACGGCAGTGTGTTGAATTTGTATATCAACTCGCCTTGTGGCGGAATGGGTGTGGTACAGGTTTCCACCACGGTCTGCAAGGTACTGTTGTTTGCAGTCTCGCGGACGAGGTAACGTACCGGTATCGAGGTGAGTGTCTGGGAGCCATAGTTCTTGATACGTACTTTAACGGTGTCGTAGTTCATGTACACCTTTGCTATAGGTTCTGTGACTTCGGCCACAGAGGCGTCATACGGAACAGGGTTGTTCACAAACACATGTATCGGGGCGTAGTAGCTTGTACAGCCAGTGCTGCTTACCGACGACAGGTAGAAAGTGGTGTCGCGGAAAAGCAGGTCGGGATGACTGTAGGTAGTAGAAGGCACGTAGTTGGACGGCGAATAGAACGGTGTGGAAATAGAATCCTTGCTCCAACGCAACGGACGTCTCTGCGACTGCGACGCGGTGAGTGTAACGAGGGTGGCGTAAGGAATAGTCTGGTCGATGCCAACGGGTGTGGCTGGAGTGTGTTTAGAAGTTACGGTAACCGACGCCGTAGTGTCGTTGGTGTAGTTGAGGTCGTGTTGCAGTTTCGCCCACGAGCGTACCGACAACTGCACATCCATAAGGGTGTCGTAGGGGTACATATCGGCATTGTGGCTGAAGGAAATCTGTCGGGATTGGCCAGTGCCGAGGTATATGTTAGTTGTGTCGCTGAAGGTGAATGGTATGTTACGCAACACAACTCCTTGTGAAAGCAGGGTGATCTCGTATCCTATCTCCAACGGATATGCGTTTGGAATCGCCTTGCGTCCCACATTGGAAACGTTGATGGAGATTGGAACATTCTTCATTCGGCAAGCCGATGTGGTTACTATAGTACTCACTGCCCTAAGGTCGTAGGCGGGATAGAGTTTGAAATCGCCTGTGCGGCAGTTGTTGGTGGAATCTTCGTCGCCGGTCATCTCAAGACATACTATAACCGATTGGGTGTCGATCATGCCGAGCGGCATATTTATATATGTAGTGTCGATGATATATTGTCCCAGTCCTATCTGCGGGATAGTCTCGATGGTGCTTGTAAGATTGGGATGTCCTACTATCTCGGCATGCCATGTGATGTTGGTCTCGGTATTGCGACCGTTGTTGTAGAAACGGGCTATCACCATAAGCGGGTCGCTCTCTACGGCTGTGGTGCTTGTAAGTACAGGGTAGATGATGTTGTCCACCGACACATCGTGCTGCAGGTGCGGAATCTCGTGCGCACCAACGCAAGGACGTATGTTCTGAGGACGTTCGTTGCTGTCGATGTCGATAGTAACCTCGTTGGTGTATTGTCCCGATTCCACGATGGTGGAGTAGGCCAGATGCAGGTCATCGATAGATAAAAAGTAAGGTATTTTCTTGAACGAATAGGCATCCTGCGAAGTGAAGGCGCGCAAGGCGGTGGTGTCGGCGCGGTTACCCTGCCAATATACGAAAGGCGTACCGTTAGTGTAGTAGTCGTTGTAGTTCGATGAGCCGATGCTCTGCATCGAATCCACATAGCAGGCATAACCGTTGCGGAAGTTGGAGAAGATGTTGTTCATCAGCTTGACGTTGAGGCTGCCCGACACTTCGAAACCGCGCGTCTGTGACGCATAGGAGCCCTCGTCAACCTTGGTGGAGTTGTAGTACACATTAACATAGTTGGAGTTGTCGATGTGCATACATGCGGAGGTGTTGACTCCGGACATATTGCCCGACAAGGAGGCCATGTTGTTGTACATCCTTATAGGATATTGCGAAGAGCCTGTGCAGTTCAGTATTTCGATACCCTGACGCGGGGCGGTGTTGGTGCCGTTGCCTTTGAGCACAACTTGGTTGCGCTGCAGGTCGAAAGCTCCGTTGTGGTTGGCCACCGAGATACCTCTCATCGAAGTGGTTACATCCCTGTTGGAACGCACTTGGTTGTGGGTAATGTCGATGGTGCTGGAGTTTTGCAGACATATGCCGCCAAACCAGAAGTTGTTGAAACGATTATCGCGGAGAGTGATGTTGTTTACGGCTGTGCCGGTGGCATAATCGTTCAAAGCGTAATAGCCTCCGTTGGTGGCGTTGCCGCGGAACAGCAGGTTGCCGCAGTTGCCTTGCAACGTTATTGCAGACGAGTTGGTGTTGTTAACCGAAGGTTTAACGGCAATGCTGTCGTTGCGGATATAAAGTTTTGACGAGTTGTTTATCACAAGGGCGGTGGCGTAGTCATCGCCAGTGGCGGCCATTGTAATTCCATCTATCGTGATGTTGCTTATATTGTCGAGTTTCACCACGTAGTTGTCGGCCGCACCAGTAGCGTCGTAAGAAAGAACAACGTCGGAGATGTTGCCGGTGGAGGATTTAATCAGAATGGGTGTGGTGTCGCTAACGCCTTGAATCTGCGAGAGCAGTATCTGCTCGTTGTAGGTTCCAGGCAGTACCTCGAGGGTTACGCTGTCGCAGATACCGCAGGTGTTGAGGGCGTTGACAGCGGAGGCGAAATCGGCGAAATATCCGCCGTTGCCTATGGTGCGCGGTGTCTTGTCGAAACAGAACAGCATGCAGCTCTGCATTGTGTCGTTGGCAGGATAGCCGTCGCCGGTGCATGATACTACGGCGTTGATGCAGTGGTTGCCGGGACCAAACACATAGTTGCCTACCAACACCTCAACAGTGTCGAGGTAGTTGGCAGTGCCACTCCAGTTGAAGGTGCTTGGTGTGCCGCCGTCCACATCCCACTGGATGGTTGCGTTTTGTATTGTCGAGATACCATAGTTTTTAAGTATCAGTTTCACAGGCTGGGTTATTCCCGAATTGTTGCCTGCAGGTGCGATGTTGGCCACGCCGAGCAGTGCCACGTCGGTGGAAGGAGCCCCTGTAACATTGACATAGAACGGCGACATCTGTCCTTCACATCCGTATGTAACAAAACCAAACCTGATGTCGGGGCGATGTGTGCTGCGTCCTGTTACGTTGGTTGCAGAGCATTGCTCTGTAGTGCTGCTTTGCGAGTACATCACCGATGTGTTGTTTGTCGCTGTGTAGGCAACACTTGCTGATCCCGAAGGCGAAAGCACTGTGTAGCACACTTGGATAACAACATTCGACACGCCGTCCCAGAAATACGGAGCGTTGAGCTGGTGCTCTACCCAGCCTTTGTTGGCATTTCTGATGGTGAGGTTGCTCTGCGAGTAAACCTGCGAAACAGGCTGCCAAGTGTTTGCTGTGGAATATGCCGAAATGGAGGTTGTTCCAAGCGATAAAGAATAGTTGGTGAAAGTGGTGTTACCTGTAAGAGTTCTTACACTGTCGAGGTGGAATGCGATGCTGGCGATAGGACGGTTGGTGTAACCCAACGAACGCATCTCCTCAGCGGTGATAAGGTACTGTTCCTTGCGGTATTTGATTCCTGAGTGATAGGGCGACGGGTATCCGGTGGCGCTAGTCGCCTCGCTTCTGCCCAATTGTACACCTGTGACGACGGTAGAGAGTCCCGATGCATAGAAAGTATCAGTTTGGTAAAGCACAGGAGTTGTGAAAGTGTAGCCAGTGTCCATGGCTGCACCATATTTGTCGTACCACACCAATGTATCGCGCAGATTGGTGGTACGTACGGTGGCAGTTGTAGCGTAGTTTATGGTTTGTGTCGAAGGGGTAACGGTGGGTCTGTCTGGAGTATATAGCGACATTACCGTTGTGCGACTGGTGTCGTTGCTGCGGTCGGAGTCTTGAGTCAATCCTTCTACCCAAGCGGTGATGGTCATAGTGCGGTCGGCGGTATGGTTGCTAAGATCGGCGAAACGATTGAAAGTATAGCTCACCGTTTGGTATGAACCAATAGGTGTGAGCACCGTTTCGGCGGGATAGGTGGTGTTGTCCACCTTGAAACGTACCGAGACGTTGGATGCGGTGTTGTTTCCGAGGTTTGTGAGTGTGATGGTTACAGGCTCGTCGTAAAGCGAACATCCTTGGTTGGGAACCGACACATCGGTGATTCCAACGTTGATGGGCGGAACGCCTGTAACTTGTATGTGTACCGACGAGCGGTAGCCTTTACAACCGTTGTCGGGGACAAGGGCGATGGAGCTCTCCACCCTACCCAGTGTCATACGGTTGGAGTTGCTGCAGACCACCCATCCGTTTCCAGTATTGTCCAAAGGATTGGTGCGGCGTATGCCGGCACTGCTGTTGGTCATCGACACATATCCCGAACAGATGCTGGCAGGGATATGCTGGTTAGCCCAAGCACTTTGGCCGATGATGTTGTTGATAGCCACAGCATCTATAAGTCCCTCTCCACGACGTTTGTAGAGCAGTCCCAGACGAGTACTGTACTGTGGTGTGAGTGTCGAGCCAAAGTGGCAAGTTACAGAATCGTTCTGCGTACCTGCCGAATACTGGAGAACAACGGCGGAGTAAGCGTCGATGGTGATAGAGGGGAAAACATACACTTTGTTGTTGAGCAGAGTGGTGCTGCTGACGGTCATAAGTGTGTCTCCGCCGATGTTGACGGGGTAGTTGCCAAGGTTGGAGATTTCCACGGCGAAGGTAGTTCCGGTGCTCATCCACGAAGGATAGGGGTTGGTAACACCGTCGCGGTCCTTGTAAATCTGCACCTCGGTTATCCTTATCTCGGGTTGTTCGTGGAAATGTGCCACGTAGAAAGTGGTGTCGCGGTACAGACGGTCGGTGGTGAAAGAGTTGCCTTTGTGGAACGGTGCTGCTCCTATGCTGTCGCTGGTGTACCAATAAACGGAGTCGGAGGATATCACCCGCAGTGTCTGACGGCTTGCGTAGGGGAAGGAGTGGTTCTGGTTGGGAATTTTAGGCAGCTGGAAGAGAGCAAGAAGCGAGGCATCGAGGGTGTCGTTGGAGTGGTCCACCTCCTGAGCAAAGGTAGTCCAGAAACGGAATTGGAACACCGAGTCGGCGCCGTTGCTCTCGGGCGAAAGGTTGGCGGTGTTGGTGAAGGTGTAATGAATGGTGTCGCCCGCCGGTATGGCGCGGTTGATACGTTCGGGAGTGGAAGGTGCCTGTCCGGCCATCTGGAACTGAATTGTGGCGGAGCCTGCTGTCACCTCATCGGTGCCGGTGTTGCCCACCACCACTTTGAAATGCTCAGCAGTGGATAGCGTACACGACGTTTCGGGGGCAAGCAGCTCGGTAATCTCGTAGTTGTATGCCAGCGGTGGGAATTCGAAAGCGCCAAGACAGGGAGGATTGGCACGTGCGCCGCCCTCTATGTCGATGTCTGTCTCGGGAATGAACAAGCCCTTGCCTTGCAGGAAACTGTTGTAGGTGCGCAAGTCGGCAGCATAGGAAGCGAGAAATACGGGGGCAAGGGTAACCGAGGCAGTGTCGCGGGGGACGTAGTTCTGCCAATCCTGCCAAAGGGTGGCAAGACCGTTGAACTGGTTGAGCATATACGAAACGGCGTTGTAGTAGTCGTTGTGGTGTATTACGTAAGTGGTATCCTGCAAAGGATTGAAATTCAAGGTGTAGTTACCCGTACCCATTGTGGTTGCGAAGATATTGTTTATGATACGCACATCGT
Organism: Bacteroidales bacterium; assembly: GCA_016283745.1. GTDB lineage: Bacteria > Bacteroidota > Bacteroidia > Bacteroidales > P3 > UBA1219. Next base: position 41,173 of record JAEENM010000126.1, read on the forward strand.
TGAACCGTCCCGAGCCTCCGATATTAGCAGCGGAGATGTTGGTACGGTTTGGTATGTTGAGGTTCACGGCGTTGTAAACGAAGCTGAGTTTCTTCACATCGGTAACATCCACCGGCGAGTTGAAGATGCCCGTGGAGGCGTTGCTTGCCGATTCAACCATATTGTTGGCAAAAATGGCATTCTTGGTGCTGTAGCCCACCACGCCCGAAATCTTAAGGCCGTAAGCTCCGTTAGGCGAGAAAATCCTGTTTCGTGTGAAAAGTACCGAGTCGTAGCAGTAGGTAACCGAGACCACTGCCGAGGAATTGTTCTGTGTGCCGTAGAAATAGTTGGAGTCGATAACTGGGGAGTTCTGTTTTTCGAGGCGCAGAGCCACGTTTTTAGGCATGTCAAAATATGAGTAGCGAACAACGTTACCTATGGAGAGGTTGTTGGTGTCGCGGCCCACCATTTGCAGAGCCGTGGCGCCACCGCGGAAATAACATCTGTCGATGGTGATGTTGCTCATGCTGTTGCTGTTGACCAAATATGTGAGACCTGCTGTGGTGCTGTCGATAAACTGGCAACGTGTGAGTGTGCAGTGGTGGCTGTTTTGCGAGAAACGCACCAGTGCCGCGGTGCTGCCTGCCGCACGACGTGAAGTCTCGAAACGTATGCCGTTGAAGGTAACGTATGCCGAGCTGTCCATATTCAGGGCGCAGGCTTGGTCGTTGGGGACGCGTATCACCACCGAATTGGAGTCGCCGTTGAGAGGCTGGAAAGTGATGACACTCGAGGCCGAAACGCCCACAACAGGCGGCATCACCATCTGCTGGTTGTAGATGCCGGGAGCGACATTCACCGTAAGGTTGTCGTTAACGCCGCAGCGGTATAGGGCTTCGAGGAACTCGTCGATGGTGTTGTAGTCGGGGTTGGTGCCGCCAATCTGTCGTGTGCCAGCCATCGGACCGTCGCAGGCTATAAAGGTTGTGGAAGCGGTGTCGTTGTACGGCTCGTGGTCGCGGAAACGCTGTCCGGCAACGGTCATGGAGTCGGATGTCCAAGCGGTGATATGTTTGAAACCTTTGGTGAAGACCTCGGTACTGGTAACTGTTACCGCGGTGTCAGAAAGTCCTGCGAGGGTTCCCATCCAGTTGAAGCTCTGCACCGCATTGTTGTCCACTTTGAAGAAAATGGTTGTCCCGTTGACGGGATTGGTGCCGTAGTTGCGGAGTTTCACCACTATCGGAGTCTGTGTGTTGGCCGATGTCAACTGCGCCGGCGAGACTATGGAGTCGATGCCGAGGTCGAGTTTCAGAGGCTGGTTTTCCACCATGGTGAAACGCAGGTTAGGCCTTTCGGCACTCATACTTCCTGCTGTTGTTACCGACGCAAGGTTGCACCCATGCATACCGCTCGTGCCGCCGATGGTAAGATACAGCGAGTTTTTGTCCATAGCGGTCGGGAACATCTTGATACCTGTGGCAGTAACATCCGTAGTGTTGTCGTAGCACATAGCTATAAGCAAATCCTGACCGGCGTAGTAGAACGAGTCGATGGCTATCTCACCCCAACGGTTGGTACGATATTCGGTGGTTATGTTGCCGCTGAAGACGGTGGTCATATCGCCGGTATAGAATTCGTTGGATGACGAGGTGGTATGCGTTGTGTCGACGTTGAGCATCTTTATGGTCAGACTTGAGATATTGGTATTGCCGCCCGATGCCGGCTGGTAGGCCAATTTGGTGATGGTGCCGTAGGTGTAGCCTGCCGCGAGCATTGTGGCTCGGTCGTAAACATACTCCATTTGGGCGTCGGCCTTGTTGGCAAACGGATGGTCGGTGGAAACGGTGGTTGTCCCCGAAAATAGCGGTGTTTCGTTGTTCACTCCGCGCACACAGCGATAATAGGCAAATGCAGCTTCGTTGGCAGGATAAGTTATGTAGTTCTGATTGGGGGTGGAATCCTTGGCCATTATGCGGTAGCTAACCAAAGTGTCGTAGCCGCAGAAGGGAATATATCCTTCGTACTCAGACACTGTGCCGGAGATTTTGTGCATATTTGTACGATACTCCTGCGAGTAGCCAAGTTTGTAGATGATGTAGATGGAGTCGTCGTTCATGCCCTGCAATGCAGTGGTGGATATATCGGCAGCGATGCGCATATCTCGGCTGTAGGGTATCTCCATCAATGTGGGGCAGGAAAGCATGTGCAGCTGTGGCGTAGTCATCGACGAGGCACTGGCTTTCACCACAATGTTGTCGATATACCATCCATCGAATTTCTCTACTGATGAGTTTCTGAGTTGAGGCAGTACAAAGCGGATTATTATTTTTCGGTTCGACGGCTGAACGCCGTTGAAGAACGAGCTAAGTTTGAAACGCTCCTTTTTCCACCAGTTGTTGGTAGGGGTGGTGTTCTGAAGGGCATCCCACGAGGCGGAGTATGCCATATCCGAGAAAAATCCGTTGAGTTCATAGTCTCTGGAGCCGCCGCCCCAGTCCATATCGTAGTTGGAACCTGTAAGTGTAGTCCAGTTGGTCTGGTGTGCGAGACGCACCTGTATCATACCTCCCGAAGGCGGGTTTAAAAACGACTGCGCTTTCACTTTGCAGATATGCATAAATTCAAGGGTTGCGTACTGCAGGTCGGGCTGGTCGCTGAGGTCGATGGTGTCGAGGGTGATTATAGCTTCGTCGTTGGTACTCAGGTCAAGATGTATAGAGCGGTGTCCGCCGGAGAAAAGAACGGTGTCGGTACTCACATTTCCGGAACTTGTATATCCCGCAGTATCGGTAGTCTCGAAACTCTGAGAATATCGTGTATAAATCTGAGATTTTGCAGGAATGCACATAAACAATCCTACAACAGTTATCAATAATGCACGCTTTTTCATATATGTTTGCGTTTGTTTATCTTTCTGTTTTATAATAATTTATCACTATCGCCAAGAGGCTTTTCAGCCGTTTCCCGACAATAGAAAAATAACTTGCAAAGATAACGTTTTTTTTGCAAATTTCCAAATTTATATGTGTTTTAGTTTTTTTCTTCCATTCCAATTTTTTTTAAAACACATAAAAAATTCACCAATCAAAATGAAAACGACAATAACTTTACCGAATTTAAACTATTGTTTGAGAGGGAAAAACAGATGAACTATCATTTTGCAACCCGGTTGCACGAAAATCATAGTAATTTTGCAAAATCAAAAAACACTATTACCATGAACAAAAAACTAATACGTATCATCGTCACGGCGCTGCTTCTTGTTGGTGCCATTGTTGTGGAAAAGACCACCAACCTGCCCGTGTGGCAACTCCTTTTAGTTTATCTTGTGCCGTATCTGCTTATAAGCTACGACATTATCGCCGAATCGGCGGAGGGCATTGTCGAAGGCGAGCCGTTCAACGAAGACCTGCTTATGACCATAGCCACTTTCGGAGCGTTGCTCATTGGGTTCCTGCCAGGAGCCGAGACGCAGTTCCCCGAGGCGGTGTTTATCATGCTTTTCTTCCAGATTGGCGAGATGTTCGAAGATTACGCCGAGGACAAAAACCGCGATTCGATAGCCCATCTGATGGACATCCGTCCCGAAAGCGCCACCGTGGTCCGCAACGGAGCGGAGACCGAAGTGACTCCCGACGAGGTGGCCGTGGGCGAGATTATCGTCATCAAAGCTGGCGACAAGGTGCCTTTGGACGGCGTTGTGGAAGAAGGCACTTCGTCGCTCAACACTGTCGCCCTGACGGGTGAAAGCATGCCACGCAGCGTGTACGAAGGCGACACGGTGCTCTCAGGCACCATCAACATATCGGGCACGCTTAAAGTTCGTGTTACAAAGGCTTACGCCGAATCCACAGTAACAAAAATTCTCGACCTTGTGGAAAACGCCCAACAGAACAAGTCGAAAAGCGAGACCTTCATCACCCGTTTTGCAAGAATATACACTCCTGTGGTGGTGTGCGCAGCCGTGCTGCTGGCGGTTGTTCCGCCTTTGGCGAGCGGTGCTTTCGCCCAGAATTTTGCCACATGGCTCTATCGCGCCCTGATGTTTCTCGTGGTGTCGTGTCCCTGCGCACTGGTGGTGTCGGTGCCGTTGGCATTCTTCGGCGGCATTGGCAAGGCATCGCGCAACGGCGTGCTGGTGAAAGGCTCCAATTATATGGACGCCCTTGCCAAACTGGGCACCGTGGTGTTCGACAAAACGGGAACCCTAACCCGTGGCGAGTTCGAGGTGGTTTCGGTGCATCCCAACGAGATGGACGCCACGGAGCTGCTGCATCTTGCCTCGCATGTGGAGCATTACAGCAAACACCCCATAGCCGTGTCGCTGAAAAACGCCTACAAGTCCGAGTGCAACGACTGTTCGGTGCAGGACATCGAAGAGGTGGCGGGACAGGGCATGCGCGCCACTGTGAACGGTGCCACCGTTTGTGTGGGCAACGCACGTATGATGGAAACCCTCGGGGTGGAATATGACCATGTCGGCGGAACGGTGGTGCACGTGAGTGTGAACAACCGCTATGCCGGACATATAGTGGTTTCGGACCAAGTGAAAGAGGATGCCGCACAGAGTCTCGGCGAATTACGGCAAACTGGTGTGGAAAAAATTGTGATGCTCACCGGCGACCACGAGAAAGAGGGTGGGGCAGTGGCCAAGCAACTCGCTGTGGACGAATACCATGCCGAACTGCTGCCCGCCGACAAGGTGGAGCATCTGCGTCAGCTTATCGCCACTCCCCACAAAGGCACAGTGGCTTTTGTCGGCGACGGCATCAACGACGCTCCCGTGCTGGCTCTTGCCGACGTGGGCATTGCCATGGGCGCCCTCGGTTCCGACGCGGCTATCGAAGCCGCCGACGTGGTGGTGATGGACGACAACCTTGCCAAAATACCTTTGGCTATACGTATAGCGCGTAAGACGGTGAGGATAGCCACCGAGAACGTCTGGTTCGCCATTTCGGTGAAACTGCTGGTGCTGCTGCTTGCCGTACTTGGCGTGGCACTGCTGTGGATGGCGGTGGTGGCCGACGTGGGAGTTACCGTGCTGGCGGTGCTCAACGCGATGCGACTGCTGAAAAAATAACCATAAATGATGAGTGCTTTTTCGGTTTTTATTTCGTAACTTTGCACATCATTAGCAAAGGATATGGAACAGCAGAAATACGTGGAAATACTTGAGCAACACGACGTTAAGCCCACAGCCAACCGGTTGTTGGTGCTTGGCTTTTTGTGCGGTGCCGACAATCCTCTGTCGCTGAAAGAGATAGAGGACAGGGTGGAATCCATCGACAAGTCGGGGGTGTTCCGCACCCTGACGCTGTTCCGCGAACATCATCTTATACATGTGATAGAGGGCGCTGAAAACGGCGTGCGCTACGAGCTTTGCCACGACCATAGCGATGAGTCGGACAACGACCAACACCTGCATTTCTACTGCGAGAACTGCAAAAAGACCTTCTGTCTGGAAACTCCTATCCCCGATGTGCCTCTGCCCGAAGGCTTCGACGCCCACTGCGGCAACTATATGATAAAAGGCATCTGCCCCAAGTGCGGGAAAAGGAATTGATAATTAGTAATTAGCAGTTAGTAATTAGTAATTGTTTTCGGATGTTAGGACAATCGGATAATCTGTCAATCTGAAAGTCTATACAGTTGAACAACTAAACAATTCAACGATTAAACAACTTAACTCCTTCACAACTTAACAACTTCACTATTCTCTGCCGTGGCTCACGCTGTGGAAGAAACTTATTTTGCAAGTCCCTCCATATAGTCCATCAAGGCTTTGACGGGTGGCAACAGATCAGGATTCAGAGTGCGCAAATGGTGGAAGTTGCCGTTGATGCTATATTCGAGATAAGTGTTTTTCGGACAGGTTGTCCTCAAAACACACGCCTCTTCATTGTTATAATGTTGGGCTTCAACATTTTCTACCAAATGGGAAAGAGTGTTTAGTTCTTCCTCTTTAAGGGCACGCGAAATATGTTTGCCTCGTTTGCCTTCGTAATATATTTTTCCTTCGTCCACTCGGATGAAATAAAGCAGACCTAAATCATAGCGAGAGAAACGTATTGCAAGCTGTTGTCTCTTGGGCACTGCGAGGCTTGGCTCTCCCTCTTTTCCCAAACTGTTGCAAAGAAATTTTGAAGTCTGGGCAATTTCCATTACAGGTGTGAGAACGTCAACATGGTAACCATAGTGATAATATGGTTTGTTCCACTTCGGCAAAGGAACATACGTCTTTGTTGTACGACGAGGACGACGACTCAAAGATGTGTCAAAGCCGTAATGATAGTTTTCCAGTTGACACAACGGATAGTAAAGAAAGGCATATTCCTCTGGGTTGCGGTGGTAGCAGCTGTCGAGGTAGATAAAAGCACTGTCGCCGGCATGTTTGAACGTCTGCCATGTGGGCATCCAATGCAAATTGAAATCGTAGTAGAACAAACTCCCCAACGCAAGCAGGCTGTCATCGTTGGAAAGGGATTTGTGCAACTGTGCCACACGAGCTATAAGCAGGCTGTCCTTTTGCGCCACGCTGGCAAACGGCACTCGGCTGAAATCCATGTGAAGCGGCACTATGGTGTCGGACTCAAGGGTGGCACCAAAGTACATGATTGGCGAGTGATACCATCCGCCACCATATTCGTTTGAGTAAACGATATAACACGCGGTGCCACCTGGAATGTTGTCGAAATAAAAAACTTCTTTATTATAGGAAGATGCTTCTTTGTCGATTCGTCCTTTGATGGCAGTGTCAACACCGTTTACATACAAATAATAGCCTTCAGACTTATAAAAAATAGAGCTTATCCAATTTCCGTCGTCGGGTCTGGCGGTAACTTTCAGTGGCAAACGGCGGTGGCGCAGATGTATAGTGTCTAGCACGGTGTCGGCGGTTATGTGCAGAGGGATGGTTTCGGACTGGTAACCCGCTATGGTTATGTGCAGTGTATAGTCGCCTTTTGGTGCGACGAACTTGTTTTCCCGATGGTTAGGATGGGGAAAACATGTTTTTTCTTCAAGCCAATTTTCTTTTTGCAGGGTGGCGGTGCCATCTCCTTGAATTGTTCCTTCAGGCAGACTGTCGCGCACTGTAAACTCTATGGTATGGACATTTCGTTTGTAAATGTTGGAAACAAAATTATATAACGGCGCTGTTCGCGACAATGATCCTGGACGGAAACACGACACACTTCGATAGCCCTTTTTGTCGGCCACTTCGAATTTATAACCACTTGCATCAATAGCAGGACCGCCACCGATAAGTTCATGCTCTTTTTTAGCGTCAAGTGTTTTGAGACATTGGCGCAGGGTGTCCAATTCCTTACGGTTGAGGCGGATGCTAAAGTATCTCTTGAATATCTTTATATATCTGGTGTCGTCGTAAAATGTCACATACATACTGTCGCCCTCTATTCGGAAAGCGCTGTATTTACCCCACCCGCCTATAATGCTCATACGCACCACCTGTCTGTTGGGCAGCGGTGAAGCAAGATCCCTTTCGCCCATCCTCAACAAATCTGGGTCGTAGCCGGGGGAGTTGGTGTCGAATTTGCTGAAATCCAACTCACCTTCCACCTGCGCCACTGCTGTTGTACTTAAGGCAAATACAAGTGCCGCAATATATAAAAGCCTCTTTTTCATGATTGTATATTTCGGTGCAAAAATATAGTTTTTTTTCAAATTATCGGCTCATTGTGAGCTAAAAAATGCATAAATCGAACAAAATTTGAGCCGATTCTTAAAAACCATTTCATATAACACATTGATTGCCGGAGGATAACAGTTAAACAACAAAACAATTCAACTTTCAACTCTCAACTTTCAACTTTCAATTCCCCACCGTTTCTCCGAAGGCAAGCACGGCGTTTCGAACACACTCGTCGCAGGAGCATAGCGGACGGCCGTTTTCAACTCCTTTGATAGTCTTGCAGACGGTGGCGCCGCACTTTTGTGCGAAACTTTCGGAGATCTGTCGCGCCAAGCGCATACTGCCGTTGCCTTTGCTTACGGCACCCGCCATCAGCACTGCGCCCACAAGAGCCCCGCAGTTGCCTTCCATATTGCCCATACCGGCACCAAATCCGGCCGAAATTTCGGTGAGCCGTTCGCGGTCGAGGTCGGTGAGTTCGGCCAGAGCCGCCGTAACAGCCTGACAGCAGTTGTAACCTTTGTGCTTGTATTCAAGAGCCTTGTTTGCAAGAATTTCTATGTCCATATTTTGATTATTTTGGTTTTGCAAAACTACGTTTTTTTTCTGATAATGGCAAACTCAAAAATATGAAATGTTAAAAATAATATCAAAAAAACAGCGCTTTGTGTTGTAATTTGTTGATAATCACCCTGCGAGAATATGTTATGCTCAGGGAGGCCAAGAATTGTGAAAAAGTTTTTTTGAAATGTCAAAAAAAAAATGTACATTTGCAGTTGCGTATGTAAGCAGTTAATAGTTAATCATTGCAAAAGTTAAACAAATGCGAAAACTTATACTGTTGATGATGTTATTTGTTGCGACCTATGCTATGGGAGCGCAATATAAAACGCTGAATTTCAGTACTGCAGGATGCGAGGCTGGTGACTCGCCTCTGTGTTTTCAATCATTACTTTTATCTGGACAAAATACTATCGACGACACTATTTACCGTACTATTTGTGCCGGCGGTCGGTTCGACACCAACAACTCCACCTATCGTTTGCCTGGAATATACTCACAGACTTGGTATGATACCGGAAATCAGGAGCATACGCTATATATCGACCTTGCGGTGAACGACACCTTGCGCGACACCATACGTCGTACCATCTGCGCCGGCGGCCGTTTCGACACCAACGGCGTAACATACCGTCTGCCGGGCACCTACACCCAGCGTATGCGCGAAGCTGACAGCTGCTACCACAATCTTGTGATTTTTATCACTATTAATCACAATCCCCCTGTAGTAGCTCATTTTTCTGGCGACACGGCTATCTGTTTTGGACAAACAGCAAATATAAATGTCTTTGGCGGCG